>CAZXUP010000029.1:0-16185 GCA_964643815.1 uncultured Vampirovibrionales bacterium | reverse complement strand
AAAGTGGGAAGGCAGGCCGGAGGATTTGGAGGAAAGCCTTAAGACGCTGGGTTTCCAGCTGACGCGAAAATCCGTGCATGTGGCGCCTGCCCTGTTGGGTGGTCTGGAAGCCTGCCCGGTTGTGGGGATGACAGTGATTGCCGAATTTGTTAAACTACCGCACCACGATAAGGATTAAGCCGGTTTAAAGCAGGTAGTAAGCCTTGAGAACTAGGGAAAGCGCCTCTGAAAAACCGAAAAAGCGGTTTTGACTGCATAAACTGGAGGAGGATGAGGTATGTGTTTAATATATCAAGATGATTTTGATGAATCGTCAGGCAATCCGGTTTGTGTTTGGGTTTATTAGCAGAGTAGATATAGCTGATGCGCTGGCATTATGCGTAGTGAGGAATTGAATGTATGGCAAGACTTGCAGGAAGCAACCCGAGAATTAACCAGGCCGATTTGGCGTTGTACTTGACGGCGGCTGTGCTGGGCCTTGGTATTGTGGTGTTTAATCATTATTCCGATGTCAATCAATCTGTGGCTAAAACCGGCAAGTTGGAAACGTACCTGGAAATGATTATTGCCCGGATGGACCGGGTGAGCGATCAGGTCAGCACCTGGGGCGCCATCGATATTCAGCAGGAAGTATCCCGTCGTTAGGCTGCTTAATTCGCTGCCCTGATGGCGGAGAGCATCGGAAGGTCTCTATAAACCTGTTAAAAAGGGAGTTGGATGATTCAGATCCGGCAACTCCCTTTTTTAGTGTGTGGCTGGTGCATGTTTTTCCTCTGTTCTATGGATGTGGTTTCTATAACCGGCTTGCTAGACTCAGAAGGAGTGTTCTTATGACGGGCTGCTGAGAGACGTATCAGATATGCTCTGGTGCCTGAGGGTTTAAGGATAAATCGGATAAAGATCGGATAAAGAGAGGTTAGACGGTAGCGGTTTTATGGTTCAGCCAAGAATCAAGTACCTGGATATTCTGTGGCTTCACCGCTGGTTTGCAGTGACGATGTTTTCCATCGTGCTGTTGGTGGTTCTGGTGGGATCGGCATTGCAGAAAAAGGTTTATAAATCCGACGCCGAGATTTATATTGCGCCGAAACCGGTATCGGTGACGGGAGATAGCAGCACGGCTGTTTCCGATTACGATTACCGGCTTTTGAATAACCAGATTGAAATTTTGAGTTCGGACATGGTGGTTCGGCGGGCACTGAAACTCATCCAGGAGGAATTGGGCAGTCAGGTGCCGGTCTCGGCAGGCATGCTGCGCGGAAGCCTGATGGCGGCCAAAAAAGATTACACGACCGTGATTACGGTTTCCCTGACCAGTGGGGCTCAGCCGAAACACTTGCAACGGATGCTGGAACTGTATCTGAAGGCGTATCAGAATGTTTTGGCAGAGATTAATTCCAAAAAGTCCAATGAAGAAAAGACGTTTCTGGAGAAGCAACTGTTAGCTTCCGAGCAGGAGTTGGCGGAAGCGTCCGAGAAGCTGCGAGCGTTTGAGGCGACGAACCAGACGTATAACATGGATGCCCAGTTGAATCAGATGCTCTCGATGGCAAGTCGCATGGATGAAAACAGCAAGACGTTGTCCGCGGATATCGCGGCAACCCGCCGGGAGATTACGATTGCCAAGAAGCATCTTTCGGCTTCTCCGGAATACATCAACCTGATGGCGCGTGTTGAGCGGGATACGGAAGTGGGCGATCTTCGGAAAAAGATTGTCAACACCGAATCCGAGCAGGCCGAATGGTCTTCGAAATTGACGAACGAACATCCGAAGATGGTGGCCTATGATCACGAATTGAATCGTTTGCATGCCTTGTTGAAGAAGCGGCTGGACGTTTTTTCAACGGCGTTCCAGCAAAAATTGCCGGATCATGAGAAAAGCCTATTCTTCAACACCAATTTGGATTCTTCGTTGGCCAACAATATTATCAATAACGAAATCAAACTCGAAACCCTTCGGGCGAAGGCGGATGTTTTGGCCGGAATGCAGCGCAGTGTGAAGGACACGCTGCAAGGGGTGCCGAAGCAGGCATTGACGTATGCGGGTTTGAAAAACCAGTTTGAAATCTCGCAGGATAAAGTGAAGGTTCTCCAGAAGCGACTGGATGATGCGTCGCTGATGGAAGAAGTGTCCAAGAGTTTTACGCGGATTGAGTCCTTGAAATATCCGACGCTGCCCGTTTCTCCGCTTCGCCCCAACATGGGCAAAAACATGATGGCTGCCGTCTTGCTGGGCTTGTGCCTCTCCTTGTTCTCCGTATTTGTCCGGGCCACGATGGACCGGACGTTGCGCTGGCCGTTTCAGGTTACCGGTCTGGTTGACACCAATAACAGTGTTTTCACGCTGCCTGCGTTGCCCAGCCGTCAGGTGTTATCGGCAATGCTGGAAAAAACCAATTTCAACGTTCCCGAACCTTACAAGCGGTTGATTATTCATCTTGAAAATCTGTCAAAAACCGATCAGGTTCGACGGATTGGCGTGTTACCGGTTAGCCCGTTTCCCGAGTGCGGGATGACGACGATCGCGTTGAGCTTATACCTCACGGAACTGAGCAATAAGCTGGTGCTAATCGATACGGATTATTCCAGGCAGTCAGTGTCCAGTCTCGTTGCGGGCCTGCGTGTGCCGATGGCGGCTGAAATGCAGGAAGGCGCCGGATTGAGCGATTATCTGAACGGCCAGACGGAAGACTTTATTGATGTGATTCATCCGCTGGGCAAGACAGTGTATGGCAGCTTTATTCCCGCCGGGCCTCCCGTGCAAGAGACGGGCTTCCAGTTTTCGCACCGCAATTTGGGACAACTGGAGCAAGAGTTGTCTCCCAATTACAATTTCGTTTTGTATTCTCTGCCTGCGATTGAGCAATCCTACGATGCGGTTGCGGTTGGCCGTACCCTCGATGGGGTGATGCTTGTTGTGCATCCGGAGATGACGGGCCTGGATCAGCTTCATCATGCGATCAAGGAATTGGAAGCGGTTAATTGCCGGTTGCTGGGTGTCTTGGTTCAACCTGTCTAAAGCCTGTCTGGGTTGAACGAGTTTTTGTGGGATAGGTTGTTATTCCCTGATTTTCTAGTGTAAAACTGGCAATGCAGGGAATACAGCCGCCCGCTCTTTTGTGGGAGATTGGCTCTGTCTTGAACGAGAGGGGGTCATCGTATGAGCTTTAATCCATTGGAAGAGAAAGGCATGCCGCTGGACCGGCAGTTGCGGAACTGGTCTGAGCTGAATACCCAGCCCTACGATAAAAACGAGGTGGATCCCTACACCCGGTGCCGCATGATTACGTTAAACGGCATGGAAATTGAAGGGGTTTTCTTTTCGCATCAGTTTGCCCGCCATACGGACGATATGGAGCTGAGGCGGCAACAAGCCGAGGTTCGGCGCATTGAGCAGCAGCAGCAAAAAGCGGTCAACTGGCTGATTCCAGGTGATGAGTCTCCCTTGGAACGAACCATCGGATACGAGCAGGTGGCGGTGGATTTAACTGCGTTTCTGGCGCGTTCCGAACCTGATCCGTATGTAAAGCAGGCCTTGGACTTTGGCTTGTTGGAAGATTTCGATCATCTGTATCGCTATGCCGATTTGATGGACATGCTGGAAGGCAAAAAAGCGGAGAAAATTGTACAGGATCTGACCGAGATCATGCCGGGACGCCCTACCATAGTGGAGCATCGCCACCCGCGGGATGAGGTGCGTCGGCCCATGGATGTCAGAACCGCCCATCCGTTGTCGATTTTGCATGTGCTCACCATCGTGGCGGCTGAGCAGCAGACGATGAATTTTTATATGAATATCGGCAACATCCCGGAGCATCCGTTGGCGCGCGGGCTGTATCTGGAAATTGCCCAAATCGAAGAGCAGCATGTGACGCATTACGAATCCTTGATGGACCCGCGCGCCTCCTGGTTGGAGAGCGATGTCTGGCATCAGTATAACGAAGTGTATCTGTATTATTCGTTTATGAGTCAGGAGCCGGATGTCCGGATTCGCCGCCTGTGGGAGATGCATCTCGATATGGAGCTGGAGCATCTGCGCTTGGCATGCGAGGCGTTGAAGAAGTACGAGAACCGCGATCCGAAGGAGTTTCTGCCCAAAAGCCTGCCGGAGCCTGTGCTGTTCGAATCCAACAAGCACTATGTGCGCCAGGTGTTGGCAGCTCAGGTAGAGCTGACCGGTAAGGATACCGAATTTGTATCGGTGGGTAGCCTGCCGGAGCGGGATCGCTATTATGCGTATCAACAGGCTGTCAACGGCGGGGATTGGGTGCCGTCCGAAGTGGTGATTGATGAGTACGTCAAAGCCAATGGACGCGATTACCGGTTGCAAACCGAGGGTGAACATCCGGTGCCATGGCTGCGTGAGGCGGTTGTTCCGGGTAGAGCGCCTTCATCCAGAGAAATCGCGACGCCGGAAAGCTCTGCCTACAAACGCGCCTACGCCGTCAGTCGGCGATAGCAAACGGTTCTGATTGCAAAAACACCGCCTGTTGCAATGCGCATCATGGGCGGTGTTTTCATGTTTTTCGCAGAGGCGTTGAAAATTAAGAACCGAGATAATTTTTGAGGCTTTTGATACTGCGGTTGTTGCGGCACATTTTACGCAGCTTGTTGAGGGCACGGGTTTCAATCTGGCGAACCCGCTCGCGGGAGACACCAAACAATTGCCCAATCTCTTCCAGTGTGCGCTTGTTGCCGTCGCTTAATCCAAAGCGAAGTTTCAACACATCGCGCTCGCGTGGCCGCAGGCTGTCCAAAATCTTTTCCAGTTCTTCGGTTAAATTTTCTTGCGAAACCCGGCTATCCGGCGATTCGATAGTTTCATCCACCAGGAAATCCCCGATTTTGGAGGTTTCATCCTTGGTGTGCAAGGGGGTTTCCAGGCTAATGGTGGATTGGGTTGCTTTCAGAACCAAACGCAACTTGGAAAGCGAGATGCCCATCTTGCCAGCCAGTTCTTCCTTGGTCGGCGTCCGGCCCAACTCGTGGGTCATGTCACGCGTTACTTTTTTCAGGCGACCGATGGTTTCAATCATGTGCACTGGCAGGCGGATGGTTCGTGATTTATCCGCAATGCCGCGGGTAATGGATTGCTGAATCCACCAGGTGGCGTAGGTTGAAAACTTGAAACCCCGCTTGTAATCAAACTTTTCAGCAGCCCGGATAAGACCGAGATTGCCTTCCTGAATGAGATCCAAAAAGGACAGTCCGCGCCCGATGTATTTTTTGGCGATGCTGACCACCAGACGCAGGTTGGCTTTGACGAGTTGGGCCTTGGCCTGTTCATCCCCTTCGGCAATGCGTTTGGCCAGCTCAATTTCTTCTTCGGAGGTCAGTAGTTTGACCTTGCCGATTTGTTGCAGGTAAATCTTGACGGAATCGTCCGCCGAGCCTCGTTCTGCCTGGACGGTTTCCTGTTCGTCGCCGCTCTCTTCTTCTTCAAAAAAATCAACGCGATCCTGGGCGTCGTTAAATGCCTGTTCGCTTTCTTCTTCTTCAAAACCGGCGTAGTCCTCTTTCGAAGATGTGGATCGGCGTTTCTTGTCCACGTTCTCAACCCCTTTTTTTAGTGGCGAAACCGCTTGCCGGGTTTGGGTTTTGCTTTTTTGAGAAATGCTCATGAACCCTCAAAATCCGTTTGTTCCGTCAGGATGTGTGCCATTTGGAATCAATATGAAAATTATAGCAGCGTGTATTGGAGAACGCCTGAAGACCCTCCATTTGGAGGAGTGAGGCAGATCGAGCTTCAGCTCAACCCCGGAAAGACATGCCGGTTTGTGGGTTTCCTCTCTGAAGAACCTTGCTGTGAGATGTTTTGAGTGTTACCGGTTTAACGAGCCGTTGACGATGGTGAGATTGTTTTGCGCGATTTCCAGATTTTCTTTTGTGTTTTTGGGTGGTTGCGGCATTTTCATCAGCTCCGCGTAAAGCCGGGTCGCTTCCTCAAAGTTGCGTTTGGCTCCGCTTAAGTTTTTGAGCTGCCACATTTTATTCCCTTCGTTAATCAGTACCGCGCCCAGATTGAACTTGGCCTGGGGTAAGGCGCTATTCAACTGCATGGCCCGGCGATAATAGTTGATGGCCTCTGTTGCCCGGTTGTTGGTTTGAGCCTTAACGCCAAGGTCGACCAGCTCATAGTATTGACGGGTCTGGATGGTGCTCATGGAGGTGTTATTCTGGACATCTGCCTCCAGGTTGTAGAGCATCCCGATCGTATTGATGTCCCGTTGGCTGGGCGCGCTGGATTTACGGGCCTTGGCATAGAACATGATATCGTTGGGATCGGGGCTGTGCCCCTTGATTCCGATGGCATGGCCCATCTCATGGACGGCAATGCCTTTCAGCTCTTCCAGAGGAATCGGCGTGCTGCTGTTGGGGTAAAACACCGCCAGGCTGATATCGGAACGGATGATGGTGTCTCCTGCTGTCTGAAACGGGCTGACACCAAGGATGTTATCCGCAAAATTGCGTTGCCACCGGACGATGATATCGGCGTTGTTTTCGTTTTGCGTGGTGGTAAATGTCACTTTGCCTTTGGAGGCGCTTTGCCAGGATTGCATGGCGTATAAAACCACCTGTCTCATGCCGTTGTTCCAACCCTGAACCGATGCGCCGCTGGCAATAAAGACCTTCAGGGGCATTTTCGCGGTCGAAAAATGCACGACCTTGCCGCCGGGGATGACATGGGTCAGGTAATTATCCTTGCTGCCCTTTGAGAGCGATGTTTTCATGATTTGCGTGGCTTTTGTGCTGTTGCTGGCCAAGGTAATCTGCTGCTTGGTCAGCCAGGAAATATTGTTTTTCGCCTTGTCGGCAAGCTCATGGCTGGGTGGCACCATCTGGATGACCATTTCAAAGGCTTGCCGGGCGGCATCGTACTGGTTGGTCTTGGCGAGCGATGTCCCCAGATAAAACGCGGCGTCCGCGTTTTTGGGATTTTGGCGCAGGGCGGTCTGCATGAGGGTGGCGGCCTTGGCGTAGTTGTTGGCTTTATAAGCGGCCACGCCCTCATTGAAGGGGTCGGCAAAGGCGGCGCCGGTGAGTTGTAAAAGGAGAGCGCCTAATAACAGTAAACGGCCAGAAGGATGCTTTAACATACTTCCTATATCGTTTTAGCCTTCGCTCAACTTAAATATTGAGGCGAAAAGGTTAAAAAACTTTACAAAAAGAGTGTTTCTAGTGGTTGGAGATGGATTTGAGGAGCTCCTGCGCCGAAGACATCTCGTTTTTCAGCTGATTCAGATAGTCTTGAAGCATCTCATCGCTCAAATCGAAGTATTCCAGCAGTTCCGGGCTGAAGTGCTCCCGCTCGTAAACACCCAGTTTTTCATTTTGCAGCACGGCCATTTCGTTGGCCAGGGCCACCACGTAAACCAGAGGCTGGCAGTGGATGGCCTCCTGGGGCCGGTGGTGGTATTCAATCACCTCGGTAATGGTGATGGGGAGCTTCCACTTGGTAGCCAGGTAGTTACCGATAGCCGTATGGGTGACGCCCATATGCTTTTCTTCCAGCTCGTAGAAGGGAAGGCCGTGGAAAATCTGCTTTTTCCGGCGGGCATCTTGTAAAACCCGTTGGTAGCTTGGTGCAAAATAGACATCCATAACGACTTTGCCGATGTCGTGCAGCATGGCGGCGCTAAAAACATCGTCCGTGTCCGGAACCCGAAGCGCGTTGGCGATGATTCGGGCGGCAACGGCTGTGCCCAACGAGTGCTCCCAAAACTTTTTATGATCCAGCCCTTGCTGATGGGTTTGCCCCTCAAACAGTTTAAAGATGCTGGCGCTGAGCACCAGGCCCCGCACCGTGTTGAACCCGAGAATCATGATGCCGTGCTGGATGGAGCTGATTTGCCGTTGAAACCCATAGGCAGCGGAGTTGACCATGCGCAGGATTTTGGTTGTCAGGCCCGGATCGTAGGAGATAAGCTTGGCGATTTCGGAAGCCGGGGTTTCGGGTTTGTTGATGACCTCCAGGATGCGCGTGACCACTTCCGGCAGCGAAGGGATGTCCCGAATGCGTTTCAGGACGACTTCGTGGGAGGCCATGCGAAAGTTTTGCTGCATTTCAGTCCTGCTAACTACTATCCTGTTTCGAGGTGCTGGGCGTCTACCAGCAAGTTGCCAAGGGTAAAACGACTGACCGGCTTTGGTAGTATTCTAATATGTTTTTCGCCGCAGTGCTTGCGGAGCGAATCTTCTTCCCTGGGTTTCAGCACAAATTGCGGAGGTAGGGTCAGGATAATTTGCTCGATGGTGCTGTTTTGCGCTAGTTCTTGCAGCAGCGTCAGCCGTTTGAGTCCGCCGTGCAAGGTGTAATCCATAAACAAAATTTCGGGTTGATGCTTCTGGATGGCCCAGTGCAGATGGTCCGGCACCCGAAGAGGCTGGATGTTATTCAATCCAAAACCACAGGTAAACAGACAGTCAATCAGGCGCTTAAGGCTTTTCTGATCGGGTTCGACCACCAGAATGCGCTTTTGCTGGCGCGCTGACTTGGGTGTTTGAGGTGGGTTGTAGATAGGGTTGCTGGCAGGATCGATTGCGTGATGGCGATGCCGCTGGAAGCTTGGAAGCGTTTCTCGTTCTTCCTGCTCTTCCCGCAGCTCCGATTCCAGTTGAAAGTTGAACTGGGTGGGGTGGGCGCCGTGCCTGATGAGATTGGGCAGCGCGTCGGATGTGACTTCGCACCCTTTTTTTAGTAGCAGGACCGGGTCTGAATCATGGCTGTAGCGATAGATATCTTCTTTGCTGACAAGCACAATGTTCTGCTCTTTCGTCTGCCGTTTGGCAGCCGCCGGGCTGCTCTCTGCTTCCTGATGGGCAAGACGACCGAAACTGCGAAATCCGAACATGCGGGCAACCTCCTTGTGGCCTTTAATGCTGTTGGAGGTGGATTCGGCAGAAACGATGCCAATCTTCAGCCGTGACGGCCAAAATCCTGCATCCGGAGGAGCGATCTTTGTTAAAACGGATTCAGGCTGATTTTAAAGATGAAGAAGGCTATTTCTGGCTGGCGTTCAACATTTGGATCAAACCGTTCAATGCGTTTCCTTGCGACTGGAGTTCGCCAATCAGTTTATCCATGGCTAAAAATTGTTGTCGAAGCGCTCTTTCGCGCAGCTCAAGCCGTTCTTCGGCTCGTGTAATGCTCTTGTCAATGCTTGAGATACGCTTGTTGGTTGTTAACTGGTAGGCCGCAAACAGGCCTTTGGTGTCATCGGTGCCGCCGTCGTACAGCGCGCCAAACGAAGACGCGCCGGTTGAGGTGGTGTAGGTTGTATCGGATAAGGCTTGCATCAGTCGGGTCAGCGTTCCGTCCATCTGGTCGTCGTGGATGGTTCCATCCAGTGCGCCACCCAGGTTTTGCCCGACAAAGAGTTTTTCAATTGCAGCCGGATCTGCCAGTATTGCCGCTTCCAGCTTGGCTTCATCCAGTTGAAGCTTGGCGCTGGCTGAGGCGGTGCCGCTTACGGCGCCTGTGCTGATGCCGACCTGCTGCAAACTATCGTAGGCTGTGCCTGCAAGCCCGCTGACCTGTGACGTGAACAACCCTCGAATTTGCCCCCTCAGGGCGATCAATCGGCTTTGCCCGGCCAATGCCCCGCCGGCTTTGGCGTCGGTTTGCTGATCGATAAACGTGATGGCCGCGTTGTACTTGTCGATGACGTCCTTCACGGCGGTTTTCAGGCTGGCGACATCTCTGGCCACGCCAATGGTGACAGTGGTGCCGACTTCGGCTTTTTTGAGATCCAGCGTGATGCCGGTCATGCCGGTGACGGTTTCGTTGATGCTGTTGCTGGTGGAGTACAGTGTGGTTCCGTTGAGGACAAACTCGGCGTTTTTTCCGGCGGTTTGCGACACGGTGCTGTCGCCAGCCACAATCAGGTTCATGGCGGTTAAAAAGTTGCCGGTGCCATCGGTCAGGTTAATCAACTGGCTGCGATTATCTTTGGCGGTAATTTCAAAGCTGTTGTTGCTGGTGTTGAACTTGGCGACCACATTGGCTGCCGAGGCGTTGATTTCGGTAATCAGCTGGTTCATGGATTTTCCGGTGGTGTCGAATGAGATTCCGTTGACGTTGAAGGTGCCGTCCGTAACGGCGGTAGCGAGATTGGCCAGGGGATCGGAGACAAGCTGGGTCAAATCAATGGTGCTGGCCCGTTGTGAGGCTGTGATGGCGCCTGCGCCGTCATTGATGCCGGTTGCCAGATACGTTTTGGCCAGGAAGTTGCTGGTGTCGCCCCCGGCGCCCATGATGATATCCGTGGCCGTGCCGCCCAGGTAAGTGATATTGATTTTGTTGTCTACCACTGTGGGGTCCGTGTCGATATAAGCATCCGGGATGGTGGTGTTGATACGCTCCAGCACGTCTCCGATGGTTTCGCCGTTGTTGACGGCAATATTATAGGAAACGCCTTCCACGTACATCGTAAAGCTGCCGGTGGTGATGCCCAGCGCACTGATGGGCGTTGTGGCGTCAAACGTGCCAACCCCGGTGGTGCTGGCCGCCTTGGTGGCGCCAGCCAATGATTTGACTTCCAGCGTTAGGTTTTGGGGCGTTGCGCTGGCCGTGGCCGTGGCGGTGGCAATCTTGTCGTTGGAGGTCGTGCCGAGCATGGTGTCGAATATGGTGCTGCCGTCAAAACCGCGGTTGGTCATCTTTTTGATGGCCGTCAGCAGATCGGCTATTCTGGTTTTGACTGCGTTATAAGCGGTTTGCTGCTTTTGGATACTACTCTTGCGCTGCGCCATCAGGTTGATGGGCTGGCTTTCGACCTGAATCATCTTGGCGATGATATCGTCAATGGGCAGGCCTGAGTTGAAACCGCTAAATCCCATCGGACCAGTCATGCGAGCGGGATCCTTCCGTTTCTGGTAAAAGCGTTGAGGCTGAAATGGTTCTGATAAAGCCCTATTCCATTCTTGCCCGTTTTGGGGGCTTTTTAATCGCCCGATGGGTGGAGTTTGGCTCTCTTTTTCGGATTTTTGAAGTTGTAACCAAACGTAAAATTGTCATCAGCCGCGTCTGGTCTGGCATCACTTTTTGGCACCCCGCCCCCTTTATACAGTATGCTTCGTGTTTATGATACGATCACGGCCATTTCGGTGGCAAATCCCCTCAAGCAGCAGTTTTAACGGTTTAACGGGTTTTATACAGTTAGTTATTTAGGGAGTATACCTATGTCAGCAAACGCAGAGGGCAAGCAACGCTCCTTCCTCTCGCGGCTCTTTCGCACCAAGAACCTGGACAAGATCCTGGCCGATACAGCCAATAGTGAGCATCAGCTCAAAAAAACCCTCAGCGCCTTCGACTTGGTGATTTTTGGGGTTGGCGCCATGATTGGGGCCGGTATCTTCGTGCTCACCGGTGCGGCGGCGGCTGGCTCGGACGGTCACTTGGCGGCGGGTCCCGCGTTGACGCTGTCCTTTGTCCTCACCGGCATTATTTGCAGCTTTTGCGCACTGTGCTATTCCGAATTTTCGGCCATGGCGCCGATTTCGGGTTCGGCTTACACCTATGCCTTCTCGACGATGGGCGAGTTTGTTGCCTGGATTATTGGCTGGGCGTTGGTGTTGGAATATGCCGTCGGTAACATGGCGGTCGCTGTCGGCTGGACGGGTAGCGTCAAGGAGTTTTTGAATTCTACGTTCCACATCCAGATGCCGACCTGGCTGACCAGCAACACGCTGGATACGGTTTCGCTGGAAGGCTACGGCAAGATGGCCGCTGACGCCAAGGCGATTGTAATCAACGCCATTCCGTTCACCATTCCCTTTACCGATACGCAGCAGGTTTTGCTGGTGCAAAACGCCTTTAACCTTCCGGCTTGCTTGATTGTGCTGGCTGTGACCGCCTTGCTGATCCGTGGCGTGACGGAAAGCGCCAAGACGGCAGCCGTGATGGTGTTTATGAAAACCGCCGTTGTGCTACTCTTTATCGCGGTAGGCGGCTTGTTCCTGTTTGGCGGCAACATGGATGTCATTCAGCACAACTGGTTTGCCGATGGCTGGAATACCTTTGCACCCAACGGTGTGGCTGGTATCGTTACCGGGGCTTCCACCATCTTCTTTGCGTACATTGGTTTTGACGCCGTTTCGACGGCGGCGGAAGAGACCAAAAATCCGCAACGGGATATTCCCATCGGAATTATGGGCTCGCTGGCGATTTGTACCCTGTTGTACATTCTCGTTACCTCCGTCATTACCGGCATTGTGCCGCTGGGTGAAATCAACAAGGAAGCCGCCGTTGTGGGCGCGATGAACTTCATGGGTTATCCGTGGGCATCCTGGCTCATCAGCGTCGGTGCTATCGCCGGTTTAAGCTCGGTGTTGCTGGTGTTGCAAATGGGTGGCACCCGGATCTTCTACTCCATCGCCCGTGATGGCCTGTTACCGGCTTCGCTGTCGAAGATTCACCCCAAGTTTCAGACGCCGCATGTCTGCACCATCCTGGTGGGGCTGTTTGTGGCGATTGGTTCCGGCTTGTTGCCCATCAACCTGCTGGCTGAGATGTGCAACATCGGCACGCTGGGCGCGTTCATGATCGTCTGTATCGGTGTCGCTATCCTGCGTTTCACCGATCCGGATCGCAAGCGTCCTTTCAAGGCGCCGCTGGGCCTCGCCTTCCCCATCTTGGGAACGCTGGGCTGCGTGTATGTCATGACCGGTTTGCCATTGACCACCTGGGTGGTGACCATCGGCTGGTTCCTGCTGGGCATGCTGATTTACTTCAGCTATGGCTTCTGGAACAGCAAGATGAATGACGAAGCCGAGGCCGAGTCGCCCGCGCTTCGCCCGGAATTGGCTGGCTAGGCGCTAAAACCGGCCTTATACACTTGGAAGCCCCTCCCTGAAACTCAGGAAGGGGCTTCTGTACTTGCGGGTGGTGTGTTTTGTGTTGACTCAGCCCGTTGCATCCGTAGCAAGCGAACGCAGGGCTTGTTCCTTGAACCCTTTGATTGGCCGGTTGTTCACCGGTAACTGTACTTTAGCAAGTTTCAAACCTCCTCCGTATCGGTTTAACAATGTATTTGTATATTCCGTTAAAAGCAAGAGGTGACAAAGATGTTTTTGAAGGTGACTCGAAACGCAAGCGGTGAGTATTATTCCGTCTGCGAATCCGTTTACGATAAAGCCAAAGGTGTTAGAAGGCAGCGAACGATTTTGTATCTCGGTGACGCCCAAAAGTTTCGAGAGTTCGTCGCAATGCTGGAAGGGACGTTTAAGCGGGCGCGTCAAGATAAGATTGAGCGTGTCCGGAAGGCTCTGCTATGATGGCTAACGTGTCGTAAAACCTTAAGTCCTTTTATATTCGTTTTTGTAGCCTGCGCACTATCTGGCGCGGGCTTTTCCTTTACTCCCGGGCGCTGATTCTTTACTGAAGGTAGCAGCGCTATATGGCGGGCCAACGCCATGGCCTTGGCCATGGCTACCCCGCCGGGCGCTGACCCTTTGTATGCGCCCCTTCCCCGCGTGAGATTATGGGCCTCCCTGCGCAATGTCAAGGGTAGTAGCCCCGCGCCATGGCCGGATACGCAAGGTGGCCCAGCGCGGCGTCCTGCCGCGCTGCTCCGTTCGCTCACTTCGGCATCCTGCCTACGTTCGCTCTCTCCGGGTTGTGCGCCCCCCTCCGCTTCGCTCCGGCCCCCGCACAACCGGCATTTCTTCTTATGCCCCGGGGCCGCAGCGGCGGCCCCCCCATCCAACCGTGGGCACACTGGTGCGTGTTACCCTTGACATTGCGCAGGGAGGCCGGAGAACGTGCGGGTTAGGGGAAGGGGCGCAGAGTGTTTGTAGCACCCCACTACGCGGCCCCCTCAAGGGGGCCTTGTGGGGCCGGGGGATGGCAGTCCTCGCCTGCGGCTCGCCCTGCCATCCCCCGGCTTTGCTACTCCTCGGCAAAGTCGTTGTCGCCGAAAAACGCCGCTTCGATGTCGGTCAAGGCTTCGAGTTCTCCTATGGCAAGGTTTCTCAGTATGCTTCCGGCTGTTGCGCTGCTGATACTCATCTTGCCAAGGTACTTTACGACCTTTTGTCGTGGTCTGCCAAGCGCGTCTCGCTTGCTTTCCACGATGTAGTGGTAGTAATTACCGCCCTCGCGGTGTTGTTTGGTTCTTATATAAGCCATGATTAGTTATCCATAGGGTTCTTGTACGGCAAGCCAAGCATCAGGTCAAACATCATTGGCTCATCGTCCTCACAATCATAGCACCAGCCCCGCCAACTCAATTGTTCCGGGTCACGTGTCCAGAAAACTTTGCACCGTTTACAGGTCATTTTTTCCATTGTTGCCATTTTGCGTCTCCTTGTGGGCTTGTGGGTTGTACGTTTCACGTTTCTTGAGTAGGCGGTAAAGCACCTCTGCCAGCTTTCCGCGTAGCCGTCCCATAAGTCGCCGGTTGTGGCCGCGTGCTTCGTCATTCCGGTGCGTCTCAAAGTACGTCTTAAAGTAGTGCGGGCCAGTTGCAGGCCCAAGGCAAGCCACGCTCGCCAAGTGTAGTGCTGTTCGTGCATATTTGGTCGCTCTCCTGTTCATTGTTCGGCTGTTAATACTGGTTCCGCTCTGTCTGTCATTGGCTGCCACGCCAAGCCGGTGCTTAAACTCGGCTCGGCTGCTAAACCTCGCCACGTTGCCATAGCTGCCAATCAGCGCGGCGGCTATGGTTGGCCCAATCCCCGGTAGGCTCAAAACAATCGGGCCGTCCGGGTGTCGCTCAACGCGCTCGTCAATCTCTTTCCCAATGGCGCTTATCCTTTCATCAAACGCTCGCATTTGCCGTATGGTTTGGCTGGCGCGTTGGCAGTAGTGCGCATCGGCAAAGCCAACGCTTCGCGCTGCGGTGTCTTGCAAACGCACCGCAAGCGGTGCATTGCGCAAGGCCGCTCGCAAGTCGTTAAAGGCCATAGCGGCTATCTGCTCAGCGCTGGGCGCGTGTTCCAGTACGGCCAGCAGGCTTTTGTTACGTGCAATGTTTAATTCTGGATAGGTGACTTTTAGTAGCTGTCTCAGTTGGTTTTTGGCTCTGGTTCTGGCTTTTTGCACTGTTGTTAGTTCAATAGTCAGGTGGCGCAAAGCGCGGCTGTGTTCGTCCGGTCGGCTGCGCGTCTGGTGTTGGCTAAACAGGTAGTGCGCTAGCAAGCGTGCGTCCATTGCGTCGCTTTTGCTGGGGCTTTTCATCATCGCCCGGTATTCGTGCAGGGCCTTGTTTTCCACCCAATTTACCTGCCATCCTTGGCGCTCGCAGTAGTGCCCAATGGTTTCGCTGTAACACCGCCCGGTTGGCTCCATTGCAACGCGCACGTAGTGCCCAAGGTGTTGGCCGCTGGGCGCGGTCTTGGGCTGGCCCGGGCTGTAGTGCCCAACGCTCTCGGCCAGCACCTCTATACGTTCTCGTAATGCTTCAAAGCCAGCCCTGTTGATGTCAAATTTCAGTGTTTCCAGCTTTTTCCAGTTGTGCAAGCTTTCCAAGCTCGGCGCAAAGGCCGCCACGTGAAAAGACGCGCCAACGTCAATGCCGACAATCAGCATGTTGTTTCCCTCCTCAGGATTGCATGATGTTGAAAGACAGTACCCGCCCAATATTCCGTAAAGGCTCAATGGCCCATCTATCTGTAAAGGCTCTCTCTGTCTTTGTTTGTGCCTTGTGGGAATCGGCAGTCCCAGTAATATACTTAAGGCTCAGAGTCCCAATATACAAAAAAGGCTCAGCCGATTCCGAAAGGTAGACTATCGTATTTGAAAGGTGGCGAAAACCCGCTTTTCTTCGGTTTCGCAACCTGTTAGAATACAAGGGGTATCATACAGATAGATATACTTTTCATTCGAGCCTTTTTGCGGTAAAACACGCTTGAGGCAACAATCGTTTGGGTTTTGTTTTCTATAGTATATATACGGCGGATGTAACTCTGGTTTTCGACATCAGCCCTTGGTTTATGTAAAGCGATTTTAGGAATTTCTTGAGATGTCTCACGTGTATTACTACTTGTCGTACCTGGTATTCCTGGCACAGAAGTTCAGAGCACAGTTGGAAGGCCTGCTGGTCGTATGGCTGATGGCTTTGCTGGCGTTTGTTGTGGCCGTGGTGCTCATCAACTTCATTCCGTCTGCGTTTGCGGGCTTTTCCATGTCGTCTGCCTATACGGCAGCCATGGGGTATGCAGTTTATAAGTCGGCGCTATGGCTTA
>CAZXUP010000028.1:14133-16760 GCA_964643815.1 uncultured Vampirovibrionales bacterium | reverse complement strand
CTCCGTCGCCATTATTTGCATCCTGCTTCGTTAGTTTTGCAAAGGGTTCTAGGGATTATCTGGTCATTGGGATTATTGGTTCTGATTCCTGGATAAACACCAGCTACGGACGGAAAATCCAAAAGGCCGCAGAACAGCAGGAAAAAGGCTTGCAAACCCTTATTATTACTGAGGGAATGTGGGCTTCCACACTGAATTAACCATTCTGGTAGGTGGTTTCAGGACGGTAGAGCCGGAAACGCTTTATTCAAGTAAACTTTAATTAGAGGTTTTATATTCAATTAAAACAATATTTTTATTGAATAAGGTGTTTTCTCTTCAAGTTTTTCTGAATACACTGGCCTTATTCAAGGCTTTAGTGTATTTTCTTGAATATGGACAATGCTCAGACATCCCCAGCCGGTCTTTGGCGACAACACCCCAGAGGGTATAAAGCGTACCACCCTCATCTGCTTCCGCCTAAACTGACACTTTCTATGGAAATCCAAAGTTGGATGTCCAAGGCGAATCTGGCTTTGGGACGTTTGGATGGTATTGGGTGCATGTTGCCGAATCCCTACCTGTTGATCAATCCTTATCTCCGCAATGAGGCGGTTCTTAGCTCAAAAATCGAAGGAACACGGTCTACTTTGACCGATTTGTTTGATTTTGAGCTTGCGGAAGAGGAAGAAAAGCGCAGGTTGGAGGATCCTGACGTTAGGGAGGTGGAGAACTACGTCAATGCAATGGAATATGGTATCGATCGCCTTGAAACCTTGCCCATTAGTATACGTTTGATTCATGAGCTGCATAAAATCCTCATGGAAGGGGTTCGAGGGGATGGGCTAACACCAGGTGAGTTCAGAATAAGTCAAAACTGGATTGGCCCACCAGGCTGCACCCTCAATAGTGCCGCATTTGTTCCCCCGCCTCCCGAGGAGTTGATGACCCTGATGGGAAACCTGGAAAACTATGTTCATGGAAACCCGGAGGAGCCCGATCTTATCCAATGCGCTCTCATTCATGGCCAGTTTGAAATCATTCACCCGTTCTTGGATGGCAATGGACGTATTGGGCGACTTCTCATCACCCTGTTTCTCATGGAGCGCAAACTGCTTTGTATGCCGCTGCTCTATTTGAGCGCCTTCTTTGAACGGAACCGGGATGAATATTATCAGCGTTTGCGGAATATTTCGGATAAAAATGATTGGGCGGGTTGGATATTGTTTTTCCTGAAAGGCATAGAAGAGCAATCAGCACGTTCAGTCAAAACATCTAACCAAATTTTGCTCTTGCAGAAAGAACTTGAAGAGTCATTAAAAGGCCAACCCAGTTCGGGCTCCTTACTCAAAACCTTGGATATGCTCTTTATGCAGCCCGTTATCAACAGCAATCGCTTAGCCACAAAGTTGGATGTCAGTTTTCAAACAGCCAACACTCTCATAGCCAAACTAGAAGAACTTGAGATTCTTGTGGAGATGACCGGGCAAAAGCGTAATCGTCGCTACTATTTTCCGAGACTGGTAAAACTAATTGCAGAATCATAGATTGGACAAGCTTTTAGCCCATTCAATGATAATAGCTCTTTCTTCCGGTTGTTGCCTCTGGAGCCAGTCATCATAGTAGAGTATTCGGAGTTCTGCATACGCCACACCATAATACTCAGCCAGCTTGCGCAAGACGGCCTCAGTGGGTAGATGTTGCCCCTCTTCATAACGTAGGAGATTGTTTCTGGGAACGCCTGCTCGCTTCCCTACTTTGTATAGGCTCTCTTCCCCACGCAATTCACGCAGTCTACTTCCCAGTTTTGGGTTGACATCAGTCATTGAAGCCGTATCGTTATAATCACTTATAACGCTCCCGTAAAAAGCCAAAAACCACCGGGCCGTTTGGCGCAGTGGTCTACTTTTCTTACACTACCACAACTGTGGAAGGTTGATTCAGGTGTCTCCAAATCCTAATCCATTTTTTCCCGAGGATATTCAAGCCAGTCAGGCAGTGTGGGTAGTCCTAACCATGCTCCAGATTTACCATGAGTACGAGCTGGATAAGCTAAACGCCTCTTGGCCGGTGAAAACAACTCCTTCACCAAGGAATTGGAGACAATCTGGACGCAACTTGCCGCCACAAATGCCAATCAGACAGACGCTTTGGGCATGTTAACCCAGCACGTTGCACATCAATTAGAAAAAGAAGACTTTTAACCATCTGGATTTACCTGCCTCTCGTGGCTAACACCTTTTCAAAGTTTGGCGTTTTTATACTTATAGTTTAAGGGATAGAGGCGATGTAGATAAACACCCGTGATAGCGGTTGGATGTCTCTTTGTAACAACACAAACTTTGATGCAATAAAGATTGTTTTTTAAGGTTGATTTGAGCCCTATGCGGAAACCAGTTCTAACCCCTCAACCTTAGATTTGCGTACCGGCTTTTCCAAATAGAACTCAGCCAGCTTTGGCAGACAAACCTCAAAGCTAAAGTTCTCCACCATCTTCTGCCGTGCGTTTTCTCGCAAAGGTTGGTATTTCTCGGGCTGATCCAGCGCCTCCAGAAGGCGTTCCACCATCGCATCAATATCACGGGATGGCATCAGCCAGCCATTGATTCCATCATCAATTGCGTCCCGCACCGGAGCGGAATCGGACC
>CAZXUP010000028.1:0-14123 GCA_964643815.1 uncultured Vampirovibrionales bacterium | reverse complement strand
CCCCACCACCAGGCAGCCTGTGGACATCGCCTGAAACAAGCTCCAGGATAGCGTAAACGGCACCGTCCAGTAAAAATGGCAATCGGACAAGCGATATAAATCAACCAACGCTGGTTCCGAAATCCAGTTGAGAAAATGGAACCGGTTCAAATCAAACGGCTGCTTCTTCAGTACAAAATCCTTAAATGTTTCTTCCTCAATCCCAATCATCTCCGAGCCGTAATGCGTTTTGGGATTGCCCGCAATCAGAAAATGCACATCGTCCCGCTTTTGCGAAACCCGGTGCGCCACTTCCATAAAAATATCGAAGCCACGCATGGCCTCTAAGCCACGAGAAACATAGGTCACCACTTTCGCATCCTTCGGCCAGGTAATGGGGAGTTCGGTGTTATCACTCACCGTGCCCGGTGCATACAAGCCGGTGTCAATCCCGTCAAACAAAACAGAGAGTTTATTCTGATAGCCTTCCGGATAGGTGGATTTTTGGAATGATGTGGGTGAATAGCCTTTGGTGCAGTATTCCAGTTCTACTAACTGGGTTGCATTGCGAAGCGGTACGCGCAAGCGGTTCGGCAGCGGGGCCTGGTACTCGCTGCGGTTATCCGAGTGCTTGCCAAAGGGGTCGTAAAACAGCTCAAAAAAGCCGATTCTCGGGATTTCAGGATAGGTTACATGTAACAAACCCATATTCCCAAAGGCGACATGCCCGATAAACGCATCCGGCTTAAGCTTAAGCGTTTGCATGGCATTATAAACCCCATGCATCGAGGCGCATTCTTCTTCAAAATAGCGTGAGAAGAAGTACGGAGACTTTTCGTGGCCTGTTTGAACCGACTTGTAGAAAAAGTGTTTCAGTCCAGGAACCGGTGGCTTGGCGGCTGATTGGCTCAAGAATGTGATATCCACTTCATATTCTTTGAGCAAAAACTGGGTAATCGGCCCGAACTGCGCCGGGTAATTTTGATGCATAAAAACCAGTTGTTTTTTCATTGTGAGCGATATCCCCGGCTCAATAACACTTTCCGAACACGCTTTATCGAAAACGCATTTTAAGGCCGGATTTTATGCCGGACATGATATTTTTACAATCCGACCTTAGTCCTCTTTTACATGGCTAGGCTTGGTGCTATGATGCGCACCATTCGTGGAAGGCATCTGGCGTGAAGGGTATTTCCCCCTTGAAGAGGCGTACAAAACCGAAAATTTACTTGTTCGCATTACTGACTATCTGCGTTTCTGCGAGCCCTACAATGGCGTTAACTCTTGATGAGGCAATCCAGAAGGCGGCAGAGGCGTCTTATAACCTGAAAATCGCCCAATTAGACGTTCGTATCAGCCAGACAGAGATTAAAGCTGCCCGCTCGGAGTATTTCCCAAAAATCCAATCCTACTTCAACACCGAGTATTTAAAAGACCTGGAACAAACCCAAATGCCCGTTACAGCAGTAGGAAACAATGTGATCCCTTCGGGCACGCGGTATCAAAACTCACTGGGTGTCAACATGCGCCAAAACTTGCTGGATTTTGGGGTCGCCAAGCGTCGGGTGCAGATTGCCAAAAAAGACGTGCTTGCCAAAGTCGCCCAGCAAGACCAGGTCCTGCGCGATTTGAAAATTAAAGTCGTAGACACCTACACGCAAGCCTTGCTCAGTTATAAAACCATCCGCGCGGATGAAGCCATGTTAAAACTTTCGCAAGACCTGTACCAGATGAAAAAGCGTCTGTATGAAGCGGGAACCATCCCCAAGGTGGATGTCGCCAATGAGGCCATTATGGTGGCTCAAATGCTGGATGAGATTGAGCACTATAAGGATGAACTCCAACAGCAATTGCAACGCCTCAGTTATTTCACCAATGAGGTGTACGATATCGAAAGTACGGAACTGGCAGATTTACAGGATCAGCCATCCGCAGAAGCGATTGTTTTTAACGAAACGTTAACGCCGGAGTTTAAAGCCTATGCGCTCGAAATTGATAAAAAGCAAAAAGAAATTGAACTGCTGAGGCGGCAAGCGTTGCCTCAGCTCTCTCTATATTCGTCTTACACCTTATATGGGTTTAACCCGGATCAATGGTCGAAATCGCTTCAGGATTTATCCCAGCGCAATGTCTCGTTGGGTTTGAACATCGGAATGCCTATTTTTGACGGGTTTAAAAACAGGGCGGCTATCGAGAAAGCAACGCTTGAAAAAGAAAAGCTGGCGTTGCAACGAGACGACAGACTCGCTCAACTCAAAACCCAGGCGCAACTCTATGAACAGCAGATTGAAGGTTTCAGCGTTCGCCTGCAAACCAAGGCAACCATTTTAAATAAAACCCAGGACAAACTCACAATGGTATCGCGACTATCCGATCAGCAAATTGTGGATCAAACGCAAGCCATTAAAGAGCATATTGAGCGCATTAAAAAACAGTTGGAAGTGGATAAGTCACTCATGGAAGGGGTTTCAGCATTGAAGAAATTAAAGATTTTGGCGGCGGGGTAGCATATGCAGACTGGATTGATTGCAGTTGAACTGGTGGCCCGGTTGAATCAGGTATCCATTGATACCCGGTCCATCGGACGCGAAACGGGCTTAACGGAAGCGGAACCTTCCAAAGAAGAGTTGGTTCGCATTCTCAAAAACCAGGGCTTTCGCGCCAAGCTCAAAAATATCCCGCTGGCCAAGCTGGAAAAATACCCACTACCTGCTATTTTCCCCATGAAAGACAACACGTATGCAACACTGTTGAAACTCAATTCCAAAGAGCAAAAACTCTTGATTTTCTCGCCTACGCAAAAAGACCCTCAGGAATGGACATTTGAAGACTTCCACACACAATCAACGGGCGAGCTAATCATTGCTAAGCACAAGCTGCTCAATCCGCAAACCAAGTTCAGCTTTGGCTGGTTCTTTAACGAAATCCTGAATTACAAACGCATCATTGGCGAAGTGATGCTGGGGTCCTTTATCATCCAGCTTTTTGGCCTGGTGACACCGCTGTTTACCCAGGTCATCCTCGACAAGGTGATTGTGCATCATTCGATGACCACCCTGGATGTGCTGGGGGTCGCTTTTCTGGCGATGATGATTTTTGAGTTTTTGATGAATATCAGCCGAAATTATATTTTTACGCACACGGCCAACAAAATTGACGCCAAGCTCGGCGCAAAATTGTTCAAGCATCTGTTCTCGTTGCCCACGATGTACTTTGAGAGCAGGCAAGTCGGAAACATTGTGGCTCGGGTACGTGAGCTGGATAACATCCGGGATTTTATTACCAACAAATCGGTTTCGGTCATTATCGATACCCTGTTTTCAGTGATTTTCTTGCTCATGATGCTTCTTTATAGTGTGAAACTCACACTGGCGGTCGTCGGTTTCATCGTCCTGATTGGCCTGTTGTATGTAGTCGTCACGCCGGAATTCAGAAAACGCTTGCAGCATAAATTTGAAATGGGCGCCCAGTCGAATTCATATCTCGTGGAGACTGTTACCGGTATCCAGACGGTGAAGTCTTTGGCCATTGAAGGCTCTATGCAGCGCAAGTGGGAAGATTATCTGGGGACATACTTAAAATCTAGCTTCAAGCTCAACAACATCAGCAATTTTTCCCGAGCCATTTCCAATATGCTGCAGCGTGGCATGACCATCACGATTCTCTTTTTTGGCGTAAAGCTGGTCATTCAAAACCAGATGACGGTGGGGCAATTGATTGCGTTTCAGATGTTTGCCGGGCAGTTGACCAACCCCATTCTCCGCTTGGTGGGCTTGTGGAATGAATTGCAACAGACTCTGCTGGCAGTCGATCGGATTGGCGATATCCTGAACCATCCGGTTGAAGTGCAAAATAGCCAGGCCATTACCCTCCCCAAACTGGACGGTCATATTCGCTTCGATAATATCTCCTTCCGCTATGGGTTGAACACGCCCAATGTCTTGAACCACATTTCTTTTACCATGCCCGCCGGAAGCAGCTTGGGCATTGTGGGAAGATCCGGTAGCGGGAAAAGTACAATCACCAAGCTGATTCAACGTTTGTATATTCCACAAGAAGGCGCTATCTATGTAGATGATGTCGATACCCGGCATATGAACCCGCTTTGGCTCAGGCATCATATTGGCGTGGTGCTGCAAGAGAACTATCTCTTTAGCGGGACAATTCGGGAAAACATTGCGCTACCGAAACCCGACGCACCAATTGAGTTGATTATCCAGGCCGCCCAGATTGCCGGTGCGCATGAGTTTATCAAAGAGCTTCCCGAAGGGTATGACACCATTGTCGGAGAACGCGGCTCTACGCTCTCTGGTGGGCAAAAGCAGCGCATTGCCATTGCCAGAGCGCTGATTACCAACCCGCGCATCCTCATCTTTGATGAAGCAACCTCTGCCTTGGATTATGAGTCGGAACGGGTGATTTTAAATAACCTGGAAAAAATCAAGCAAGGCCGAACCGTCATTCTCATCGCCCACCGCTTGTCTACCGTTGAAGCCTGTGATTCGATTATAGCAATGGACAAAGGCCAGATTGTCGAGATGGGGCCACACAAACAACTGATTGCCCGTGAAGGATACTATTACACGCTGCATCATCAGCAGGAGGTAAAGCGTGCCGCTGTGTAAGCTTTATTTGGTAAAGGGGGTTGTATTATTACCGAATTACGGTAATATGATAATACGATCAAATCTTTTGGCAGCCAGGTTACCGAGGATGTGTTTAATGGGCTTCGCTCCAAAGCATCTCGCAAGTTTCCGGTAGAGCTGCATCATGCGGCACAGATTAGACTGTCTTATTTACATTATGCTGCGTCTCTACAAGATTTGATGGCACCTCCATCTAATCAATTGGAATCCTTAAAAGGCAACTTCAAAGGGTTTTACAGTATCCGGATTAACAAACAATGGCGAATTATCTTTCGCTGGAAAGATGGCCAGGCGGAAGAAGTGCAGATCATTGACTACCACTAAAGGAGATTCGCTTATGAGACTACCAACCCATCGGACACCCGCCACTCCAGGCGAAATCTTAAAAGAGTTGTTTCTAGAGCCTATGGAACTGACTCAAGTTCAGCTTGCAGAGCATTTGGGTTGGACGCCCGCAAAAGTGAACGATATCATTAATGGTCGTCGCGGGATAACGCCAGAAACAGCCCTCGCGCTTGCGGATGCGTTTCAAACCAGCCCCGATGTTTGGCTGAATGCTCAACGGGATCTGGACTTGTGGAAAGCATCTCAAAAGCACAAAAAGCGTCCCCCGCTTCAGGCTTCCTAATTATGACATTGCAACTGCGTAAAAGAGACGCCAAACTTCGACAGGCCTGCTTAGAAGAAATGCAAGATGAGACATATCAGGCAGAATTATCGCTTTGGGAGGCATGTAGCGAAGACGGATTACTTCAACATCAGCCAGATGGTTTTTGGATAAAACGTTAAGGAGAGATTGTGCCATTAAGACTACTCAAAAAAGAAGATTCGCATGAGTTCAAACCGCTTCTCTCTGAAATTGAAGAGGATCCGGGCAGTCCGCTGGGACCACTGACCTTTTGGCTGGTCACGGCGGTTTTTGGCTTTTTTGTGCTATGGGCTATTTTTGGCCAGGTGGATGTCGTTGTGACTGCTCGCGGCAAAGCCATTCCCTTGGGGCAAAGCAAGTTGATTCAACCGCTGAATGGTGGTGTGGTCAGTCAAATCCTGGTCAAGGAAGGCGATTTTGTTAAAAAGGGTCAGGCTCTGGTCGTCATTGATCCCTCAACCACCGAACCCACACTGGATGCGTCGCAAAAAACACTGGCCCATGTGCAACTGGAAGAGGCTCGCTTACAGGCGGCTTCGGGGCGTGGACACTTTCAATCGGATGGTTCCAATGATTCCGCCACCCAAGCGCGCATTTATGCCAGTTCTCTGGCCGCATTGGAGAAGCAACTAAGCGCCAAGGAAAAAGCGCTGGAGACCACCGACGCACAGATACAAGCCAAGCAAGTAGAAGTGCTACATACGAAAGACTTGCTGAAGGTCAATACAGAACGTGAAAAGCGCTTGCACGAAGTACGGGATATTATTGCCAAAGACGAATATGAAAAAGTCCAGAATGAAATTACAACCGGGCAAAGTAAACTACAAGCCTTGACCCATGAACTGGATCAGCTTTCTTTTCAGAAACAGCAAACCATCGAAGAGATGGGATATATTCAGCAGAATTTCAAGCAAACAACCTTGACAGACCTGTCTGAGAAAGAGAAACAAATTACACAACTCAAAGCCACGCTGGATGAAGCAACGTTCCGAAATGCCCGTCAAACACTGCTCGCCCCGGTGGATGGGTATGTCCATGAATTGTTTATTCACACCGTGGGTGGAGTCGTCACACCCGCGCAAAAGATTGTTTCCATTGTGCCCATCAACACGCCGTTGCAAGTGCAATCCGTTTTGCTGAATAAAGATGTGGGCTTTGTGAAGCCCGGCATGCCGGTCGCCATTAAAGTGGATGCCTTTGAATTTCAAAAATACGGCACACTCAAAGGGGTGGTTACTCAGGTCGATAAAGACAGCAAGGATGACCCCAAGCTGGGCCCTGTGTACACGGTCTATGTCAATCCGCTGGAGCATACGCTGAAAGTCGATGGCAAACAGCAAACGCTGTCTACCGGCATGAGTCTGATGTCTGAAATTAAAGTAGGCAAGCGACGGATTATCGAATTCTTTATCTACCCACTCATCAAGCATCTGGATGAAGGGATGAGCGTTCGCTGATGCCGACTCTGGAACAACCCTCGGTTCAAACCGAGAATCAAACGAATTTGATTAATCCGGTCTTGTATTATCATCCGGATGGCTACCAAACCTCCGGTCAGCGCCTCATGGGGCGTCAGGCAGCTGGTGAAAGCTTTCTCAAAGCGTATTGTCGTTACACCCATTTTGAAACACTCACTTGTCTGGCGCCGGATGCCAAGGCGGCAGCCAGCTTTGATCAGCAAATCCGCAGCTATTCTGATAACCAGAAAAACAGCCAATGGGTCCCCATCAATCAACTGGAACAACTGCAAGCATCCGGTTGTCTTTATCTACCCGGCCCAGGTCTTGCTCCGTATGCCTGGCAACGGCGACATTTTAACCAGCGGGGTTTCAGCTTGTGCGGCATTACGCATACAACCGCATCCGATCGTATTATGGATAGCCTGGGAGCATTTCTGACAGCTCCTGTGCAACCTTGGGACGTGTTAATTTGCACCTCCCATTCGGTTCAGGCGATGGTGCAAACGTTACTGGACAATTACCAGGATTATTTATCCAATCGTTTTGGCGCTCCGGTTCCGCCGTGCCCGATTCAACTGCCAGTCATTCCGCTGGGTGTGGATGCTGAAGCATTAAAACCTACTGAACAAAAAAGACAGATGGGAAAACTACTTCGCCAGAAGTTAGGGCTCACCGATGACACGGTTGCCTTCCTGTTTATGGGACGACTCAGCTTTCATGCCAAGGCTCACCCTTATCCCATGTTTGTGGGGCTTGAAAAAGCCGCACAACAAACCGGTAAAAAACTGTGCCTAATCCTATCTGGCTGGTTCCCGAATGAACACATTCAAACCGAATTCCAAAAAGCCGCCCAATTACTCTGCCCCTCGGTCAGGCTGATTATCGTGGATGGACGTGTGCCAGAAGTACGTCAGACCATCTGGTATGCAGCGGATGTCTTTACCTCACTCTCGGATAATATCCAGGAAACGTTTGGCCTAACCCCCATTGAAGCCAAAGCCGCTGGGCTGCCTGTGGTTGTGAGTGACTGGGATGGCTACCGGGAAACCGTAAATCATGGCCAGGATGGGTTACTCATCCCAACAGCCATGCCAGCCCCAGGCTATGGTGAAGATTTTGCCTTGGATTACGCCACAGAAGCCGATACGTATGATCATTACATTGGAAAGGTCAGCCAGACCATTGCGGTGGATGTGGATGCCTGCGCCAATGCGTATGTTGCATTGATCGAGAACCCGACTCTACGTCAGCAGATGGGCAAAGCAGGGCAACAAGATGTGGAGACACGTTTTGATTGGCCAGTGGTGATTTCTCAATATCAAACGCTTTGGAAACAGCTTGAACAGCTCCGCAAAGAATTGCCGGAAATCGCCCCGAAACAAACAAACCAGCCCAGCAACCCACTTCGGGATGACCCTTATCGCCTATTTGCCAGCTATCCCTCACAGGTTTTAGACCCTGAAACACACGTCAAACTCACGAACCCAAGCCAATTAGATATTGCAATGAGCCTGTCGATGAATCGCCTGGCTCTACAAACCCTCTGCTCACAAGCCGAAATGCGTCGCCTGCTCAATGCCTTGATGCAAACTGATATGATGACATTGCACGACTTGGCGCAACGCTTACCAGATCTCGACGAAGCCCGTTTTTACCGAACCATTGGCTGGCTAGGTAAGATGGGGATTTTGCAAACACTATAGGGGTTAATGACAACATAGGCACAAAAGTGGCCACTTATCCTCTGGAACGCATACTGACAAGGCGTTTATTGACTTTATCCAGATGAAAGCATTCAGGATCAAAGTCTTCGCCCAGCCAATCCACAATTTCCTGATAAGCCCCGTCTTCAGGCAACTGACGGATGAGCAGCATATCTTCATAGGCAAAGACTCCGCCTGCATCTTCCGGAGGGCAGGCCCGCTCCCCTTTCAAACATAAAGGCAGGATTTGCATGGCCTGAATGGGAGTAACTTGTTCAACTTTGAGGCTGTGAACCCAATGATCTCCAAAGTCATAAACATAGCGGCACGTTATTCCTGGCTCTTTGAGAAACTGAAATAAATAATGGCTGGCTGGAGATTTGTAAATTGGCGCGCTCGGATCGACCATGCCATACCGTTTATCATAATTCGTCTGGATTTCCGTTCCATCGGCCATGAGAAATGAGTACAAGTGTTGATTTTCCCAGCCCATTACGGCCTGAATGACCTTATGCAAGCGCTCGAAGGTAATCATATCCCCGACAATAAAGCGACGCCAGATTTTAGGCTGGACGTCCTCCAATTCAATATACAATTGAATGGCATAGTTATCCATCAGAGGCTCCTACCATTTGTTCTGGAACTCTTCGACAACATGTACAAATGTCAATGAAAAATGTACCAGCATGACAGTGTAAAAGTATACCACTTGGGCCGCCTGAATTTTTTACGACGAGGTTTGTATGAAATTCATACGGCCCAGTGGCTCAAAATATGATCGTCGCAGTGGGTCAAAATTTACTTGCCATTTGCATTGGATAGAGGCACCTAACAAGACGCTTTTATGTAGCGCCTAATCCCGTAGAATCAGGCTGAAAACGCGTTATTCTATAGGCTTATCGTTCTACGTATGCCAGCCTCCGTTGACAATGGCCATCAGGCCAGCGTCGTTCTTGACATCATCCAGACTGGTGAAGCTAATCATATTTGTGGATGCATATGTTGCCATATCACTAATAAGCTGGTTGATTTCGGCATCCGTCATGTAATAGCCGGTGCTCAACTCAAAGCGCTCGATTTCGTTACCGGAAGTATCAAAGTCATCAACCGTAATCAGATCACCTGCGCTGTCCGTATAACCAATCTGAAGATCTCCACCACCAGTTTTGAAAATGGCCACCACCGATTGGCTTACCGAGTTATCAAACAAGATCGTATCATCATCAGCCGAGTCAAGAATGATATCCTGCCCGTCTCCCTGAGCAAAGCGGTAAACATCATTACCAGCACCGCCAAACAGAGAGTCATTACCCGTCCCTCCAGTGAGATCATCATTGCCAGAACCACCGGTGATACTGTCATTACCGGCACCGCCAGTAATGGTGTCCGCGTTACCACTACCGCTAATCGTGTCATTTCCAGAACCAGACAACAGCCGCTCAATGACATCACTACTCCAGTTAATGGTATTGGTTCCGTCAGAAACTTCATTACCGCCGCCAGAGGTCATGGCAACCGTCAGGTTTGCTGTGACCTCTGACAAATCAACCGTGTCCGTCCCGGAAGAATCGGCGGAGATGGTATCCGCTCCCCAGGCGCCGCTGAAGATATAGGTGTCATTTCCATCTCCTCCATTCAGGCTGTCGTTTCCGCCCTGACCGTTTAGTGTGTCATTGCCCGCACCACCCGTAAGGCTATTGGCCCCGCTGTTTCCGGTCAAAACATTATCCAGCGTGTTTCCGGTTCCATTGATATTGCTTGATCCTGTCAGCGTCAGGTTCTCGACGTTGCTGGCGAGGGTATAAGTTACGCTGGATTGAACCGTGTCGGTTCCTTCCGAAGCATTCTCCGTCACGACATCGCTTGCGTTATCTACGATGTACAGATCGTCGCCGGTACCGCCAATCAGGGTATCGGCAGAGGATCCGCCATCGAGCGTATCGTTGCCCGCTCCGCCAGTCAGGATATTGTTAGAGGAAGTGCCTGTTATCAGGTCGTTTCCAGAACCCCCAACCGCATTGAAGATCACATTATTGGTCCAGTTAATCGTATTGGTTCCATCCGTGACTTCATGACCCGCACCTGCAACCAGGTTAATGGTCAAGTTGGCGGTGACTTCGGAAAGATCGATTCCATCAATGCCGGAGGAGTTCAGAATGCTGTCATTACCCCAGCCATCGGCAAAGAGATAAAGATCATTGCCGCTCCACCCATCGAGCGTATCGTTACCGGCTCCGCCCGTGATCGTGTCATTACCTTCGCGGCCCTGGAGGAGGTTGGCCCCGCTGTTGCCGATGATCACATCATTACCCGTGCCACCCCAAACATTCTCAATAACGTCATCGCTCCAATTCATGGTGTTGGTTCCGTCACTCACCTCATCTCCCGTGCCGGAGACGAGATTAATGGTCAGGTTCGCGGAAACAAGGCCCATGTTAAGCGTGTCCGTTCCGGAAGCATCCATAATGGTGTCATGTCCCCAGCCGGAAGTGCCATAATAGGTGTCGTTTCCCGCGCCCCCGTCCAGCGTGTCGTTACCGCTACCACCAAGCAAGGCGTTAGCACCGCTGTCTCCCGTCAAAATATCGGCATAATCGCTTCCGGTAATGTGCTCGAATCGCTCAATGCGCGTGACATCTTGACCGCTTGCGACAACGGTGTTGGTGGCAAGATTGATCTCAACGCCGCTGGTCAGGTTGCTGGCATTCACCGTATCACCGGCTGTTGCCGTGGCTTTGACCGTTTCAATACTGTAGAGCGTACCGCGCGTGATGCCTGAAGAGACAACGGTTGCGACTTCGCCCAGATAAAGGACGCTTCCGCCCCATGGGTTCCAGTCAACCGTATCGTTGCCTGCACCGCCGTAATAGAGATCATTGACGTTTTCAATAGAATGGGCGTTGAAGTAATCGTCTCCGTCCCCGCCATAGAGCGTGTCCAGACCAAGTCCACCACTCAGCGTGTCATTGCCGTCCCCTCCATAGATGAGGTCTTCCCCGTCACCACCGGAGAGGTTGTCATTTCCGGCACCACCATAAATGGTATCTTGTCCGCTACCTCCGCTAATGACGTTGTTTCCGCCGTCTCCGGTCAGCAGATCATTATAGGCGCTTCCGGTGATGTTCTCGAAGTTGTAGACCGTCGTGACCGATTGTCCGGCAGCATTGACCGAGTTGGTACTGAGATCGATCGTGACCGCACTGGCCATATATTGCGCGTTCACCGTATCAAATGTACCGGAACCGGCTTTGACGACTTCAATGTCATACAGCTCATCAATGAAGCTCTGGATGCCATAGGTAGTCTTAGTGCCTGTGGCATCGCGCAGCAACACGGAGTTGTTCAACACCGAACGCGAGAAATCAAGCGTATCAACGCCGTCTCCGCCATAGTAAGTGTCGTTACCAGTCGTGTTGTGCTCAAGGAAGGTATCCTCCCCATCCCCGCCATAGACCAGATCGTTTCCACCCAGACCTTCGATGGTATCATTACCGGCTCCACCATAGATCGTATCAACTGAATCTTTTCCACTAATTAAATCATTACCGGATCCGCCAATCACCTTATCAATAACACTGCTGGCCCAATTTACAGTATTTGTTCCATCTGTAACTTCATGTACTCCAGCAGTTGTATTCGACTGAAGGTTAATGGTCAAACCGGTTGTCACAGTTGAAAGGTCAACGGTGTCTGTTCCAGAGGCATCTGTAATGGAATCTACGCCCCAGCCATTTGCAAACACATACGTATCATCGCCAGCACCGCCATCCAATGTATCGTTTCCGGCACCCCCCGTTAGTGTGTCGTTGTGATTACCACCCAACAAGCTATCATTGCCAGCACCGCCAATAATACTATCGTTGCCATCGCCAGCCGAAATCGTGTCATTACCGCTGCCGCTATCAATCATATCGGCATTCGCACTGCCCGTGATCGAATCATGTCCAGAACCTAACAACAATCGTTCGATCACATCGCTGCTCCAGTTGATGGTGTTGGTGCCATCCGTGACTTCGTTGCCACCGCTGGATGTCATTGCGACAGTTAGGTTGGCAGTCACTGCTGAAAGATCCACGGTGTCTGTTCCGGATGCATCACCGCTGATCGTATCAGATCCCCAAGTTCCACTGAATGCGTAGGTATCATTACCAGCACCGCCATCCAGTGAGTCATTGTCTTCGCCACCGATCAAAAGATCGTTACCGGATCCGCCAGATAACGTATCGGCTCCAGAACCACCATTGAGCGTATCATTGCCATCTGCACCAATCAGGCTGTCGTCATCGGCACCACCACTCAGCAAGTCGTTTCCGCCCTGACCATCCAATGTGTCGTTGCCAGCACCGCCAAACAATGCGTTGTAGCTATCGTTACCGGTAATCACGTTGTTCAACGCATTACCGGTACCCTCCATCGCACTACCCAGCAAGGTCAGGTTTTCCACATGGTTGCCTAATGTATAAGAAATCGTCGATTCAACCGTATCCGTCCCTTCGCTGGAAAGTTCTATGACAACATCATCCGTACTGTTAACAACATAGGTATCATCGCCTGTTTCACCAATCAGGGTGTCAGCGCCCAAACCACCATCCAGACGATTATTGCCGGAATTTCCGGTAATCAAGTCATTGGCGAGTCCACCAATCACATTTTCAATGATCGTTCCCGACCAGTTAACGGTATTGGTTCCGTCAGTCACATTGTTACTGCCGGAATCAAGATCAACCGTTAATGCCGCCGCTACGGAAGACAGATCCACCGTATCCGTGCCAGCACTATCGACAATGCTATCCGCTCCCCACGTTCCGCTGAAGACATACGTATCATTACCGCCTTCACCGTCCAGCGTATCATTGCCACCACTGCCATTCAGCTGGTTATTGCTGCTGTTACCCGTAATCGAATCATTGCTGGCACCGCCAATGGCATTTTCAATGATCGTGCCCGACCAGTTCACAGTATTTGTGCCATCTGTGACCTCGTTGCTACCGGAATCGAGATCAATCGTTAAGGCCGCTGTCACTGCAGAGAAGTCAACCGTGTCGGAACCGGATGTATCGCCTGTAATCACATCCGCTCCCCAGGTGTCGCTAAAGGCATACACATCATCTCCGGCAGCACCGTCCAGACTGTCGTTGCCGCCAGCGCCATTGAGCGTATCATTGCCTGTATTTCCCATTAACACATTCGCCAGGCTATTACCGGAAATCACGTTATCCCCGGTGCCACCGGTTACGTTTTCAATGAAATCACCAGTCCAGGTAACCGTATTCAGTCCATCACTGACCTGAGTATTTGTGGAAGCCAGATTCACAGTTAAGTTAGCAGTGACATTGGACAGATCCAGAATATCCGTACCGGAAACATCCGCCAGGACCGTATCCTGCCCCCAACCATCGGCAAACTGGTAGGTGTCGTTTCCCGCACCAGCATCCAGGCTATCATCACCCGCTTCACCGGTCAGCGTATCGTCTCCATCATTGGCAACCAACGTATTGGCGGCGCTACTACCCGTAATTGAATCATTCCCGGAACCACCCAATACATTCTCAATGAATGTACCCGTCCAGTTAATGATGTTGGTGCCATCCGTCACTTCATCGCCGCTGGAATCCAAATCAACCGTTAGGGCTGCTGTAACCGCAGACAGATCCAGGCTGTCAGAACCGGAGGAGTCTCCGGTAAT
>CAZXUP010000027.1:0-16927 GCA_964643815.1 uncultured Vampirovibrionales bacterium | reverse complement strand
TATGGCTTTTCCCCCTCCGAGCTTCAGGAAATGACGGTCGATGAAATCCTCTGGTGGTGGGAAAACCTGCAACAAATCAACCAGGCGTTGAGAAAGAACTCATAACTTGAGTGAACCCACATGAGTAACTTCAATGTCCGCATCCTGATTGAAGCCATTGATCAAGCCTCCCGTCCCATTCGGAACGTCGCCCGAAAACTCCGGGAACTGGCAAACACCAAGGAATTCCAAAATCTCAAGGCTTCCATGGGCGGCCTGAAAACAGCGATGGGTGGAGTCGTCGAACAAGCGGGATTATTAGTCACCCGGCTGGGAGCATTGGCCGCTGTCGGAGGACTTGCTTTCAAGAACCTGATCTTTGATCAGATGGTGAGCTGGGAAAACCTGGAGCAAAGTCTCAAGGGATTATTGGGTGGCAGCAAACAGGCCAGAAACGCGATGGCCTGGATCGTGGATTTTGCCAAACGAACGCCCATGGATGTGCAAGGCGTGGCGGATACCTTCCGCCTAATGACCGCCTTGGGCTTGAAACCCATGCAAGGCCAGATGGAAGCCATTGTGGATACCACCAGCGCGCTGGGCGGATCACAAGAAAAAATGGGCCGCATTGCATTGGCCTTGGGTCAAGCCTGGACCAAGCAAAAACTGCAAGGACAAGAGATCCTGCAACTGACCGAAGCCGGGGTCTCCGTCATGGATTTGCTGTCTCAGGCAACGGGGAAGAATATTCCGACCCTGCAAAAACTCTCTGAAGCCGGGAAGTTAGGGCGCAAAGAGATCCAGCTGCTGATTGACACCTTGGGTAAAAAATACAAAGGGGCTGCCGTGGGCATGGCCAATACCACGGCAGGGATTATCTCCAACCTGAAAGATGCCTGGCAGCGCTTTACCAAGATGCTCTATGACGAAAAGCTGCTTGATTTTTTCAAAGATGAACTCCAGGGGTTGTTAGATCAAGTTGATGTCATGGCCAAATCCGGCCAACTCAAGCAATTTGCCATTGAATTTAAAAATACCACCATCTCAGTCTTTCAAGAATTGAAAGCAGTTATTCAGCAAGTCTGGCCAGTCATCAAAGGACTGGCCCACGGCTTTGCAGCCTTTGCAAAAGCCGTGGGCGGATACGGCAATGTCCTGAAAATCGTCATTGCCCTGTTATCTGCACCTTTTGTGGCTTCTCTCATCCAAGCGGGAATCGCGCTGTTTAATTTCGGACAAAAAATCTTTGAACTGGCCAAGGCCGGTCAGTGGGTTCAGAAAGCCTTTCTCGCAATTCGCGCAGCAATGGCTGTTTTATCCGGCCCAGTGGGTTGGATCATTGCAGGCATTACCCTGCTTGCCGCTGCTGCCTTTCTCATCATCCGAAACTGGTCACAAGTCAAAGCCTGGTTCACCAACATGTGGCGGGAATGGGGTGGTGTCATCCGACTGCTGATTCCGCCCATCAATGCCATTGTTATACTGGCGGGTGCCATTCGTGCCGCCTGGGGACCGGTTCAGGGATTCTTTCAACAATTATTTTCGGCCATTGCTTCAGCAGCTCGTCGTGCCGCTGCCGCCTTCCAACCGTTAATCGCAGCAGCTAACCAAGTTAAAAGCGCCATTACTGGCGCGATGGCTGCGGCCCGATCCAATATCGGCGGAGCGGTTCAAAACTTCAAGGGCTTTGCCAACCGGGTCACCGGGCACAATCCGGGACGTGCTCATGGTGGTTTTGTCCGGCGCGGCATGGCATACCAAGTCGGCGAATTCGGACGGGAACTTTTTATGCCCGGCGTGGATGGACGCATCCTTTCCAATAACGCGCTTCGCTCACTGGGCGGATCTGCGGAAAACGGTAACATCAACATCCATTTAAAGATTGATTCCGAAGGTCGTCCCCGCCTGGCTGGCATGGAGCAGAAAGGCACCAAGGCCCACTTAAGCCTGGATATGGGCTTGGTGAATTCCTATGCGTGAGGTAAGCGCATGACCACACCTGAAACCCTCAGACCCGCTTCGTTCCGGGGCATTCGTTTTCTGGTGGATATCTCTGAAACCACCGGTGGCAGACGAAACATCCTGCATGAATATCCATACAAGGATGAACCCTACACCGAAGACATGGGCCGTAAAGCCCGCGAATACACCTTTGATGCCTTTGTTATCGGCGCCGATCATGAAGATCGACGCAGACGTCTGTTGGAGGCGATTGAACTCAATGCCAATCCCGGCACGCTGATTCACCCTATTTTCGGATCGGTTCGGGTCATTCCGGGGCCGGTACGGCATCGCTATGACAACAAGGAAAGCCGGATTGAATATTTCCAACTGACCTTTTATGAAGCCGGGGAAAACCGGTTTCCCGGATACGTCCTTCGATACCCGCCAGGCAGTTGAAGATGCTGCTGATATTGTTCAATCCACCGCCATATCTGCCTTTATCGATAACTATCGGGTGAGAGAAATACCCGAATTCGTGCTGAAAGAGGCCCAAGGCAATGCGGACGAAATGGTCAAAACCATTCGACGCTCGATTGAAGCGGTACAGCTTGAATCCAGCAAGACTCCAGATTTTAACATTCAACTTAATGACTACGAGACTCAAATTACTGATTTGGTTAATGAACCTCAAAGGTTTGCAGAGCAAACGGCACAATTGTTGGCGGCTTTGGGCAGTATTTATAGCAATCCGGTCAATGCCTTCATGACCTATCGGCGATTGTTGGAACGAGCAAATGATACGATCCCGACCTGGGAGGCCACGCCGTCCAGGCAGCAGATGCGCCGGAACCGGGAAGTACAAATGGGCATGCTCAAACGCTTAAGCGTGGTCGGCATGGCCCGCGCCGCAACCCACATGCAGTTTGAATCCTACGATGAAGCGGTTCGTTTCCGACAAGATATTGGAGATTTATTAGATGACGAGCTGATTCGTCTGGGATCGACTGATTACGATCAACTGTTCTTTGCTCTTGAAGATTTGCGGGCGCAAGTCATCAACGATCTGACCGAGCGAAGCATCAACCTGGATCGGATGAAAACCGTCCGGCTGGTCGCATCCTTGCCTACCGACGTTTTGAGCTATCACCTGTATGGTGACTCTTTGCGCTCGGAAGAAATCCGCAATAGAAACCGGATCCGGCATCCACTATTCGTTCCGGCGGCAACAGAAATTCAAGTGCTGGTGGATTAAACATGATATTGAGGCACACCCATGAATGATGTTTTCCTCATCATCAACGGAGCCAAATATGGCGGGTGGAAAGATGTGGAAATTACCCGCTCCATGGAAACCTTATCCGGCAGGTTCCGATTAGGACTCACCGAACGTTGGCCCGGACAAAACGTTGACCGCCCCATTCGATTATCGGATTCCTGTGCTGTCAGAATTGGAAACGATACGGTTATCACAGGGTATGTGGATGACATTGAGCAAAGCTATGATGCCACCAGCCATACGCTTACCATTACCGGACGGGACAAGTCGGGGGATCTGGTGGATTGTTCCGCCAAACACAATCCGGGTCAATGGAAAAACCAGTCCCTGGAAGCCATCGCGCAAGATCTAACACAACCCTTTGGCATCAGTGTCAAAACGGAAGTACCCACCGGAGAGCGGTTTAAAACTTTTGCCATTGAACAGGGCGAAACGGTTCTGGAAGTGATTGAACGTTTGTGCAAACTGCGAGGCTTGCTCTGTATCCCGGATGGTTCAGGAAACATCGTCATTACTCGAACCGATAGGGCTAAGGCAGGTGTTGCGTTAATCACCGGAGAAAACATCCTGAAAGGATCGATCCGTCTCTCAGCCAAAGAGCAATATTCTGAAATTACGGTGAAAGGACAAACCGAAGGGTCTGACACTGTTAAACCAAAGGTGAATACCACGCCATCCGCCCAAAGCCGGGATGCATCCGTCCGGCGGCATCGTCCCTTGATTGTGCTAGCTGAAGGACAAGCAAACGGGGGCATTTGCCAGCAACGGGCCGATTGGGAAACCGCCATCCGAAAAGCCAAGGGATTTGAAGTGGAATATGCGGTTGCCGATTGGCGGCAAGGACAAACCGGCCCGCTGTGGAGCATCAACCAACGCATCCGGGTGCGTGATAAGGTCTTTAAAGTGGATGAACACCTGATTGTAAGTTGTATAACCTTTCGGCTGGACGAGAACGGGCGCAGGACGGAACTAACACTCTCCAAGCCGGAAGCTTTTACGCCGAATCCGAGTGATGTGTCATGAGTTTTCTGCAAGACTTTGACAAGCTGAGCGCCAAGCTCAAACGCCGGATTTTCAACATGCTGGCCCGAGGCGTGGTGCAGCTCATTGATGATCAGCAAGGGTATCAAATCATTCAATCCACTCTGCTGGCGGATGAAACCCGGACTGGTCTGGAACGGATGCAGCAATACGGCTTTACCGGACATCCGCCTGTCGGCTCGGAAACCATCGTTCTGTTTCTGAATGGTGACCGATCTCATGGCGTGGTCATTGCCGTTGATAACCGTGAGTTCCGGGTCCGTGATCTGACAGAAGGGGATGTGGCCGTTTATACCAGCAAGGGCAATTTCTGCAAGCTCAAAGCGGATGGGGAAGTAATCCTGGAAACGCCGGAAAACAACATCACCCTGGAAACCAAGGCCGGGAAGATTTATCTCAAGGCCACGGACAACATCATCATTCAATCCGACAAAGTGGCGCGGCTTGAAGGGGAGCAGGTCGAGATTCACGCCAAGACCAAAATCAAATGGGATTGTGGTGGACGGGGATTCGATTATCTGCCTGCTCAAACCCACAGCTTTGAACAATGCACCGTACCCGGCTCCAGCAATTCGTGCCAGCCGCCTGAACATGGAACACCTCCTGCAAGTTAAGGCTTAAATCATATGAGCGTCATCCGGGATGTCAAACTGGCCCATTTGAAAGGCCAGAACGAAACGCTGGGCATTTTCGATACCCACCTGCTCTTTCGGGATCTGGAAGCGGACGAAACACTGGAAACAGCCGTCGTTATCTCGCTGTTTACCGACCGGCGGGCTGATCTGACCGATCCGCTTCCCTTCAATGAAACCTTCCGCCGGGGATGGTGGGGCGATTCGTATGCCGAGATCCAGGGCGATCAAATCGGCTCCCATCTCTGGCTGTTGCAGCGGGAAAAAACCACCCAGGATACCTTGAACCGGGCCAAGGAATATTCCTTGGAAGCGCTTGCCTGGCTGACCGAAGACGGCATTGCCGAAAGCGTGCAAGTGAATACGTCCTGGGCAAACAAGATTCAAGGGGTGATGGCCATTGAAGTCATCATTCAACGTTTGAGCGGAACACAAGAACGCTACAACCTCCTCTGGAACCGCCTGCTGTATGGGGAACCTTCTACGGCAATCGCCAAGCGAAAAATTATCGAAGCGGGAACCGGCTTCCTGGCAACCGACGATGGCCAGGTGCTTGAGATATAGCGAGTTCTGTCATGGACACCAATTTCTCGCGTCCCACGCTACTCCAGTTATTGGAGCGGATCCGGGGGGATATCAACACGCGGATTCAGGGAGCCGACGCCAGGGTTCGCCGGTCCTTTCTGGGGGTGATTGCCCGGATTCAGGCGGGACTCACCCATGGTTTGTACGGCTACCTGGATTTTATCGCCCGGCAAGGCATCCCGGATACCGCAGTTGAAGAATACATGGAACGCTGGGCGGCAGTCTGGGGCATTGACCGGAAAGCTGCCACCAAGGCCGAAGGCTTGTGTGTCTTTACCGGCAATAACGGCAGCTTCGTCAATATCGGTCAACGGCTCCAGCGAGGCGACGAAGAGCTGTTTGAAATCGCACAGGCAGGCATCATCACCGGAGGCAATGTCACATTGCTGGTTCGAGCCTTACAGGCAGGATCTGGAGGAAATACCGAAGCAGACACCATTTTAACTTTCGTCAATCCGATTTCAGGGTTTAACGCCGAAATCGCCAGCGGCACATTGGCTGGTGGAACCGACACCGAAACGGATGCCAGCCTAAGAGAGAGAATGCTGGCCCGCATCCAACAACCTCCGCATGGTGGCGCGATGTTTGATTACATCAACTGGGCGCGAGAATTTCCGGGCGTAACCCGAGCCTGGGCCACACAGGATTTAGGGCCGGGCACAGTCACCGTTCGCTTCATGATGGATGACACCTATCCCGATGGAATTCCGCAAGCGGAAGATGTAGAGGATCTGAACGCGTTTATTCAAACGCGCCGACCGGTGACCGCACAAGTTTTTGTGGTTGCCCCCGCTGCAAAACCCATCCTGTTTGAAATTGCCTTGCTGGATGAAGACGGGGAGCCGGTTAGCGATCCTGTTGTACAAGCCGCCGTGCAAGCGGAATTGGCGGATCTGTTCAAGCGGGAAGGAGAGCCCAACGGTACCATCTATCTATCTCGTATCCGGGAAGCCATTTCGATTTCGGAAGGCGAATACGCACACGTTCTGATTACTCCAAGCGCCAATGTGGTGGCTGGTGTCGGGGAAATTCCCACGGTTGGTTCCGTAACCTGGATCTAAAGCAATGCCAGCCAATGCCAAAGAATATTATGAACAAACCAAAAAATTAAAACCCTTGGGCTACGCCTGGCCGGATGACGACGAGCTGGTTCAAAACAAATTGCTGCAAGCCCTGGCAGATGAAGCAGCCCGCATTGATGTCCGGGTGGAAGATCTCATTCGGGAACTCGATCCGCGTGTCACCCTGGAACTCCTCATGGATTGGGAGCGCACCTGCGGCTTGCCGGATCCCTGCACCGGTCTGGCTCAAACGGTGGAACTCCGCCGACAGGCCGTGGTGGACAAACTCAACGCACGAGGCGGGCAACACAAGCAATATTACATCGATTTAGCCAAGCGATATGGTTTCACCATTTCAATAACCGAAACCTGGCCCGCCACCGCCGGAGATCCCGTCAATAGAAATATGTACGGGGATTCATGGCTGCATCATTTTGAAGTGACTGCGCCACTGGATACCATCCGCCACACTCGCACCGACCGAGGCTCGGCAGGAGACCCGATTCGCATTTGGGGCAATGGGATTCTGGAATGCCTGATTAATCGCTATAAGCCAGCGCACACGGTGGCACGGTTCCTTTATACATAGGACGTTTCTCATGTACCGGATTGATAGTTTAACGGCGGTGAGTGTCGCACCGCCCATTCCGCCTGCGCAACCGGAAAAGTTCTGGGGCGCGGAAACCACCATTGAAGATTGGTGGCTGAATATGATCCAGGCGGAAATCCGTGCTGTCGTGGTTGCCGCTGGACTGGTTCCCGACAAAACCGATAACACGCAACTCTCCAAAGCTCTGGATGCCCTCATTACGGATGCCGGTCTTTCGGTTCAGACGGGTTCGATTCTGTGGTTTGCCGGAGACAAGGTACCAGCTGGGTATTTGGAATGTGACGGACGAGCGGTGAGCCGGACTCAATTCAATCGCCTGTTTTCAGCTTTGGATACCAAATTCGGAGTGGGAGACGGGGCCACGACATTCAACATCCCGGACTTGCGGGGACGTTTTGTCCTGGGTCGGGACAACATGGGCGGCACCAGCGCAGATCGCGTAATAGCAACTCAGTCCGATACCTTGGGGGCCGGGGCTGGCGAAGATAAGGTGACGTTAAACATCACTCAACTGCCTAGTCACGACCACAGTTATGTCGCAGCCAGTTCCAGCGGAAGCGGTATGAATTTCAACGGTTCGGGAGACGGTCAAGTTGGAAGCACCACGGCTGCTACCGGTGGAAATCAGCCGCACAACAACCTGCCGCCTTTTCTTACGCTCAAAGCCATCATCAAAGCCTGACAGGGGACTAACCCATGTACCGAATTGATAACGCGACATCAGTCACCACGGCACCGAACGCGCCGCCTCCAGGCATCGAAAAATATTGGACCAATGGCGATCCGGGAGCAGGCGTTGCTGCTACCAAAGTCGATTCCTGGTGGTTCAACATGATCCAGGAAGAGATTCGCAAAGTTGTCGTGGATGCGGGTCTGACACCGAATAAAAATGACAACACGCAACTCTCTCAAGCCATCCAGAATAGGATTGCCGCTGCCGGTTCCGGCATTCCCTCCGGCACCCTGCATCCTTGGCCGACTGATGCGATCCCGGAAGGCTACCTGCTTTGCGATGGTTCAGCGGTCAATCGAACGACTTATCCTGATCTGTTTCTGGTGATTGCCACCACGTATGGCGCGGGAGACGGATCCACCACGTTCAACCTGCCCGATCTGCGGGGCCGGTTTCCATTGGGAAAAGATGACATGGGTGGCGTATCAGCCAATCGCGTGACAGATGGCCAGGCCGATGTCTTGGGCGGTTCGGGTGGTGAAGAGAATCACATACTCACCCTGGCTGAAATGCCAAACCATGCTCACAGCTATGTGGTGGCTTCCCATGGCGGATCCGGTATGGGCTTGAACGGTTCCGGGGACGGTCTCATTGGTGCCATCACAGGATCCGCCGGTGGCGATCAGGCGCACAACAACATGCCTCCTTATATGACGCTCAATTACATTATCAAGGTGTAAAACAATGGCTGAAGACAGAATCCAAATAAGCCAGCTTCCATCCACGCTCAACCTGAATGAAACGGATGAAGTGGCCGTCAATAATGCCGGGGACACTCGAAAAGCCACTCTTGCCCAAATTTCAGACACCATTGGAGTCACCGAACACTTGGCGGATCTGGAAGCCCACCGGCCCATGGATGATGATGTGACCACATCCACCACGGTCTGGTCGTCCCAGAAAACCCGCGATGAAATCGATGAAGCGTTAACCAACCGCCAAGTGAATGCCGATCAATTTTCCGGGGTGTTGCCGCCAACGAAAGGCGGAACCGGCTTAGGCACGTTGGATGGCGGAAAATTACTCATCACCCAAACGGACGCTATGACCGAGGTGGCGATGGGGCCGACACTGGTTGAAACCGGTGGAGCCATTGACGTTGTTTCCGACAGCAGTATTCAGAAAGTCGAAGTCTCCGTGGATGGCAACCTGGGCGGGGTTCGCAAGGAAATCAATTTTATCAGCAACGGTGATGTCATTGTCGAACTGACCGATGATCCGACTGGTAACAAAGTGGATGCCGAAATCAAACTCCTGGCCCGTGGCCCGCTGGAAGTGCATGACAACGGTGTGGCATTGGCTGGCACGGTTGGTATTCTCAATATTCAGGATGGTCATAATGTCCATACCGAAATCGTTTTTAACCCAGGCGATCCCGAAGCCGATCCGGTAATTCAATCCAGTGTGGACATTACCATCCATGCGGATGTGTCGGTGCAAGATGAAGGGGAGGATGTCGGCACCCGGCAAAAGTTGAATTTTAAAGACGGTCTCAACACCGTGGCCGTGGTCACCGATGATCCTGAGAATGATCGCATTGATGTCAATGTCGATGTTGATTTATCCGACAAAGCGGATGTCACCCATACTCACACGTTAAGCGAAATCGGGGATGCCGGACTGCTGGCAGCCAAAGATCAAGTGGAAGCGCCCACCGATTTTTCGGCCACCGGCACCCCGGACAACACCACATTTCTTCGCGGAGACAATGTCTGGGCGGTTCCGCCGGGCGGAGACGGGGTGATCGATATTTACGAGGATGGGGAACTGACGGGTTCTCGAAGCGGCATCAACCTGATTGCGGGTGATAATGTCACGATTACCCAAACCGATGATCCCGCCAATGATCGGGTCGATGTGACCATTGAGGCTACAGGCGGTGGCAGTGGTGGCGGTGGAATTCTCTACAAGGATTCCACCGATGTCACCGTCGTAAGCACCACCGCTTTTACGGAACTGTTCAACTACACCATTCCGGCAGACACCGTTCAAGTTGGAGATGCCCTGATTATCAAGGTAGCCGGTTCGGGCTTGAACAATACGGGTGGTGTGAGCGCCTTCACCTGGCGCGTGCAACATGACGGGGTCAATGTCGATTCCAACGCCAGCAATTATGGAAACCTGGCTGCCGGGTTCGATTGGGAAATGACCATTACCATTCTGGCGATGGCATCCGGTTCCCAGGAAATCACCCGCGAACTAAGAACCTCTCAGCACAAGGCAGACCCGGAGCTGGAAGGCTGGTTGCATACTGATACGGCCAGCATGGATCTCACCGTTGATAAAACCATCCGGCTCTTTGTTTCTCCTTTTACCAACAACGCAAATCTTTCCATGACCAAGGAAAAAGCCTGGGTTTGGCACGTGGCCGCTTCCGGTGCTGGCGGCGGAGGTGGAGGAGGCGGTGGTGGTATCACCGGCATTGGCATTCGAAACAATAGCCCGACCATTGTCGGTACCCGTCCTCATATCAACTTCCATCCCGGCAGTAATGTCACACTCACGATTACCGACGATGCCACCAACAATGAAGTGGATGTCACCATTGCGGCAGCCACCGGTAGTGGTAGCGGACAGCTTTTGAACGTTCAAGATTACGGAGCTGTGGGCGATGGGATCACCAATGATGCCCCGGCGATTCAAGCTGCGATCAATGACACGGTGACCTTGGGATTGGCGGGTGTATTTTTCCCGGATGGGATTTACCGGATTACCAGTGCATTAACACCACCGGGTGGCTCCGCAGGCCGGGAGCGTCCCTCCATCGTGAATTGGAATCCGATCAGCGAACGCATAACCTTTGACAAGGATCCGGGCCTGCAAGACGGGGATCCGATTGCCTTTCAAGGGGATGGCTTGCCTTGGACGGTGGCTGAAAACAAAGTCTTTAACGCCCGCCGGATCAGCGCCTTGGAATATGAATTGTATGACACTCGCGCCAATGCCCGGAATACGGCTTCCACCGCAGGCCGGATTGATTTGCAAAGCCGAACGGTTTCTTCCATTAACCTCACCACCAATGAAATCACCTTTACAACGCCGCATTTAATGCGGACGGGTCAACGGGTCCGCTTCCAATCGACCGGTACCGTACCAGGTGGCACTGACAACAGTACGGAATACGTGTTTCGGGTTGTATCGCCCACGGTGGGAACCATTCATCCCATTAACACGTTCACCACATCCAATGATTTTCCGGCGTATCACGCCTATTATTATCCCGCTTCCGAACCATCCGGTGGTCGTACACCTGAAATTATCGACATCACCAGCGCCGGATCCGGCACCATCGACATGAAGCGGGTCGGCGCACAATTGCATCCGGGAACCAGCAAGTATTTCAATGGCTTGATTCTGAAAGGTTCCGGCAACGCCATTATTGCCAAAGACCCGAATCAGAGTCTGACGCTATTGTTTTGGGCGCACCGCTATGACAACTTGATCGTGGAAGATCTCGAATTCTGGGGTCGGATCTATGAAGATCGCTGGATTGATGACTACGGCGGCTCCTTTCCTGGCTGGGGTGATGACGGCTTCCGGGTGGAGTCCTGTCATAACGTGCAATTCAACCGTTGCCGCTTTAAGTATTTTGGCGACGGGGCGATTCGATTTCAGACCGCTTTTAATGACAAGAACATCGGCCCCATGGCGGAAACGCTGATCGTGGAAAACTGCTGGTTTTTCATGTGCACCCAAGTCACATCCACCGTCTCTAATACGGCCCACCCAGCGGCGGCTATCAGCATGCGCTATATCAACAATACCTTTGAGAAAATGCGCTGCGGGGTCAAATTCGCGTCCAAGAAAACCGAAGGAATCACCGATCTCTGGCTGGTTGGAAACAAATGGACAGACTGCAAGATCTCGCACCAGTTCAACTCTCCGCTGGAAATCCAGTCATTCAGCCGGATTTATATCAAAAACAATACCTTCGAGAATCAAGGCACCACCGGCACCATTGAGCCATTCTGCATCCTGATTATTCCGAATAACTCGGCAACCGCTTCCAAGGGGCCTGTCAACTCCATCATCATTGAAAATAATCTGGTGGAAAATTGTCCGAGAGGTTTCAGGGTTTCCAACCGAAACTTCTTTGATGGCCCGATGGTAATGGAAGATCTGATCATCCGGGGCAACATGTTCCGAAACCTGACCTCCACGTTCTCAGACGGTGCCATCTCCTTAGCCCTGAACCCGGTACGGCGCGTAGAAATTTCCGGCAACCATTTTGATGACATTGCAAGCCAGTATTGCATTTTCATCAACCTCATCGATGATTCCGATGGCGTTCAGTTCTGTAATTATGTTCTGGATAGCAACTTCTTTGGCACCATGACCCATGGCAGCGCCACGCTCATGAGCATGACCCTGGATAACCAGGGTGGGCCGGTAGGGGCCAAGCTGCTGAGAGGTTTTATCTTTTCAAATAGCATCATCACGACGCCTGTTCCGGTGCTGCGGGCTATTAACGTTTCTGATGTGCTCTTCAGCAATATCATCTACAACGCCTCTACGGGCATCTTCCATAATCCAAGCCTCTTTAGTGGGATTAGCCGGTTTCGCTACAACAATTGCCATATCACCGCCACCAACGGCATCGATCACGCCAGCACGCCGCATCTTTTTATTACAGGGTGTTCTTTCAACTGTTCTGGCATCGCCATCAAGAATTCCGTATCTCAAAATGCCACAGCTTTTGTTCAGGGGAATCAGGTCATCAGCGGTTCGGTCAGCTTCTAACCAGGGAGAACAACAATGGAATCAGTCAACTGGCTTGAAGCCTTGCTGTCTCAAGTTCTTGGCCCCATGGGCCTGACCATTGGCGCACTCGTTGTCGTCAGGGAGTTATTCCAGATGTTTATTAAAGAACGCGAAGCCAGCCGAATTTCAGCACAGGAACAGCGAGACTATCTCGCCAAGGAAGCCGACCACAACCGCAATGCCTTTATGGATGTCCTGAGTCTCTTGAAGCTGGAACTAGCCACGTGTAATGAGCACCGGGATGAATGCACCAAGCAGATTACATTTCTCACTGAAAAATGCGCCACATTGCAAGAGCGGGTGGATCAACTGGAAGGACCATTGCGCGGCATCTTATCGAGAGTGGAAGCCGGTCTGAAAAAGAACCCCCGCAAGAGGTAATCGTATGAGTCAATTGCCCAGGCTGTCGGATGCGCAAATCGAGCGCATCCGGCAAGTCAAACACGTCTTTGAAAAGGTGGAAAAACTGACCGGTGTTCCTTGGCAAGCCGTGGCTGCCGTGTGGTACCGGGAAAGTTTTTCGGTCACATCACCTAAAACACCGGGTGGCCCGTTTCAGTTTGATCCGGTTTTACAACCGGTCACGATCCATAATTTGCTAAAGTTTTTTACCAAGTTGTCGGAATTTGAGATCCAGCAAGCTGTCCGCAAAGGGGTGAATGATTTTGAAACCGGAGCCTTGTGCGCCGCCTGTTGGCTGCGATTGAAAACCAAACCGGTGATTACCCCCAATGTTTCGGATGAAGTGATCAAGGATGCTTTTTACGGCTATAACGGACGAGCTTATGGTAACGCCGATCAAAGCCCGTATGTCATGAACGGTTTTGATGAAAAACACAGGGACATGGTGCTGCGAGGCACAATCCCCGATGGCAAAGGAGGCCGGAAACGGGTTGAGTTTGTGGACAGACGTCCGGGAGCTTTTACTGTTTACAAGCAATTGAAAACGCGTACTCTTTAGGAGGTTACTATGGCCCGAAAAATCGTGGCCATCCACGGTATTGGCAATGCCCAGCCCGGATGGTCTGAATCGCTGCGTCTGGCTTTGGATATCTCTCGTGAGGACTGGATCGAATGCTATTACGACGATCTCATGGATCGCTCCTTCTTCAACCGGGTCGTGGTGACGGCGACCCGGATCTACCTGAGTCATACCTACGGCCCTGAAGCGACCGTTTTGGCAGATAGCGTGGAAGAATATGCCAACGATATTATTTCCTATTTTCTGTCACGCAATTCCCGTCTGGAAATTCAACTTCGGCTCAAGTCAATCTTAAAAGCCAACCCGGATGCGATCATTCTGTCCCACTCCCTGGGCAGTGTCGTGGCCTATGAAGCCTTGAAGAATTTTGATTTGAACGCCCATACGTTCTTTACCTTCGGCTCTCCGTTATCCAAGAGACTGGTTCAACAGTTTCTCCAGGTGCCGGAAAAATCACGGCCTCAAGTCGTGAATTGGTTCAATGTCTGGAGTGTTCTGGATCCCATTAGCGGAAAAATTGAAAACTTGGGCTGTCAGGCAAAAGATCAAACCCGAATCCGCAATACTCACGACTTTTTGAACTACGTCTACAGCCAAAAAAAGCGAATTCTAGGGGTTTATCAGGAATCAAACCAAAGAGTTTCCTAGTAAATCAAAGGAAAAGACATCATGAGAAAAGAAAAAGGGGCGCTCTTACAGGCCCTGACAAGGCTTGTACAAGTTATTACCCTGATTCTGGTGGTCTATTGTGTCCAGTTCGGATTGGGTGTCGTAATGGGATTCATCCTGCTACTGAGCCGAGTGACTCAGTCCTCCGGCATCCTTTAGGATGAAAAATCGGACAGCTTTACAACTGCATCTGCTTGATAGGCATTGAGCCAGGCACTAAACTGATTCAGGCGCTCCTGGATCTCCCGATGCTTCAAACGACCATTCTGAAAGGCCCGCCAAAGTTCCTCCATGGCATCGGGCAGTGCGGCGGGAAATGCAGAATCATGCTGCTCGATACACTGCTGTAAATACGGCCTGCCACCTGGATCAGATTGTTCTGTGCAGTACCCATGAATCAGATACCAGCCATCCGCAGTCGGTTCCACGATGAGGCTTTCCGCTCTCTGGTTCTTATTGGAGTAGAACGTAAGCTGCATGGCGCATTATTCTTTCAGTATCCGTCCAGATACGCATCTACCAAGCTCATCGGCGTATCTAGATCCTCAGAATCGGCTTGTGCCTGCTTTTCGTAAAAACGTTTTTCAGCTTTACCCCGTCTTGTATCGATGATGACGTAATAATCCTTGTAAGCCTTGATGGCGTAACGACCATTCTGGGCTATTTCCCCCAAGCAACCTAATAGGATGAGGAAAAGAAACAGTGTAAGTCCCCCAAAGACCTTAGTTGCACGTGACACCGCTCAATCCTCAGGAAATTAGCAGAAAGCTGAACAACACAAAGACAAGCCGCTCAGGCTGTGATACGGTAATAAGTTGACTCCTTGTCTTTGGCAAGACAAAGCGTGTAAACAACTTTACACGATATAAGGTTAAACCGATTTTGAGAGACTGTCAAGTGCCACATCTGGGTGACAAACTGAAAGCGTTGCGAGGGACTCTGTCCCTGTATGAGGTAGAACGCCAAACTGGGATTCAACGGACAGTCTTGAACAACTACGAGCGTGGGAAGCATTTCCCAACACCGAAATCCCTGGAAAAGCTGGCAGCGTTTTATAAAATACCTTACAAGGAGCTAAGACTCCTTTATTATCACGATTATTATGCCGATCATCCCACAGAAGCAGAAATTACTTTGGAATGGGCAAAGCAAATCCTGGAAACCCGATAAATTATATGTTCTACGAAAAAGCCATCGGCTCAGAACAGACCAGGGACGAGAAAAGAGCCTGGATGAAGGCCAACGCCCGGCCCGGCGTGATCGTCGTCATCCTGGATACGCAAGGCGGCCTGAATCGATACCAAAAGACTGTGATTGAGCGGATCACCAACCGCCATATCTATACGGACAAGACTGGCCACTATGGAGGCCGAGTCTGGTATTACAGCGGCATCAACACCTATCATCCCAAAAGCCAAACCACGCTGCTAATTCCAACGCCTGAAGTGCTGGAAACCGCCGAAAAACAAGCCCTACTAGCGGAAATGACTCTCTAATCCTGGGAACTGTTTCCTTAGTTGATGTTGCTGATGTTTTATCAGCCTCTTTAAAGCTGAATAGCAAATTGCTATCAGCCTTTTGGTCTGTCTGTCAATTAAGAGGTTTGAGTGTATGAAAACCCCTCAACGGGTGACTCAGATTGAATATCAGAAACGGTTGGATATCCTGATGGCTCTTTGTGCCCGAGGGCTTCCATACTCGCAGTTGGTCAGAATTGCCTGCCAGCAGTGGGATGTTTCCGAGCGCCAAGCCAAGCGATACCTCAAAAAAGCGCGGGAGCAGCAATCCAGGCTAGGCTCCCAGTCCATTGAGGATCGTTATTCCCACTTGTTACTGCGATTCAACTACATCTATCAACAGGCGATCCTGCTTCGGGATCTGGAGTTGGCCCGACGCACGATGTCGGATCTGATGCAGCTCTTCAGGCAGCAACAAAAGGATTTGATGAATGATTCCTCCCCATCCCATCAATCCCGCCTTGTTGGATCGGATGAACTGGAAGCGCTTATACGATCACTGGAAGAGGAAGGGGAAAGTTTCCCGCAGTGAAGAGGCGCATACAGTTGCCTATCTGCGGGGTTTTCAGGATTTCAAATATTTCGTGGAATATTTTTTCCCGCACCATTGCCAATATGCGTTTTCTGGCATGCATGAGCATTTCTTCGCAGATGAAGCGGATCCAGACTGTCGTGGCCGCCGCGATGTAATTGCCGCGCCTCGTGGCCATGCAAAAACCACGTTCAAGGTGCTGTTCAAAGCAATCCACGCCATTGTATACGGGTACGAGCCGTTCATCCTGGTGGTTGGTCATTCCGCTAGTGAGGCCCAAGGCAAAGTACAGAATATCCTAGATGAATTGCAAAATAACCAGCGGTTGATTGGCGTCTTTGATGAACTGGCGCCACCTCAAAAATACCGATCCCGGAAAGGCTTTGTAACACGAAACGGCATTCGGGTAATGGCCAAATCCAAAGGGCAGCAAGTTCGAGGGCTGATTCATGGACAGCACCGTCCCAGTCTGATTCTCTGCGATGATATTGAATCGTTGGATGGTACCTTGACGCCGGAACAACGGGCCAAGACACGGGACTGGTTTTTCAAGGATGTCTTGAAATGCGGCTCTGTGGACGGCTCGGTCAACATCACGTTGATTG
>CAZXUP010000026.1:0-17250 GCA_964643815.1 uncultured Vampirovibrionales bacterium | reverse complement strand
GTCCAGGGGCAACTGCCGGAGCAAACACTGTTGGAAGCTGCCATGCTGGCCGCCTGGTACAGCAGCGCCCGGCACAGCGTAAACGTGCCTGTGATCTATACGCAAATCAAGTACATCCGAAAAATTCCCCAGTCGTATCCAGGCCATGTCAATTACAAGCAGGAAAAGACCGTCTTTATCACCCCGGAACCCGAGGTGCTGGAAACACTCCTGAGCGGCAAACCCCGTGAAACCATATCCCCTTAATTGATATCTGTCATTCCCGCTTTCGCGGGAATGACAAAAGAAGATTTTGGGCATGACAGGAGGGGCGAGGGAATGACAAGGCAGACTTGGACATCACAGAGAATTAGTAGCATCTGTATCTCTGAAGTATAATTCAGCCATACGGAGTGCGTGTTTAAAAACACCGAAGGGAGGCGCTATGCAGGTTCAGGCAACACAAGGGGATATATCGCAATTCAAAGCCGAGGCCATTATCGTCAATTTGTTTGAGGGCGTCTCGTCTCCCGGCGGCGGTACCGGTGCGGTTGATACAGCATTAGACGGCTTGCTGAGCCAGGAAATGAAAGCCAATGCAAAAACCTTTAAAGGCAAGCTGGGCGAAACCCTGGTGTTACCCACCTACGGCAAGCTCTCTGCCCGTTACGTGATTATCGTGGGGTTGGGCAAATCGGATGACATGAAGGCCGCCCAGTTGCGTCGCGCCAGTGCGGCGGCGGTGCGCGCCTGCCTCAAATTGAAACTGAAAACCGCAGCGACCTTGCTCCACGGGACTGGCATTGGCGGTTACGACGTACAGGATGCCGCCCGGTTGCTGACCGAAGGCGCGTTGCTGGGCGCGTACCAGTTTACCAAGCGCAAGGGCAAACCATCCGATGACAACGGCGAAACGGGTGAACTGGAAACGTTGACGATTGTCGAGCAAGACAACAAAAAACTATCCAAAATCAAAGACGGCCTGCGCCTGGGCGAAGCGATTGCAACCAACGTCAACCTGGCTCGCGACTGGGTGAACGACAGCGCCAATTATGTCACCCCGACATTTTTGAAAGAACAGGCGGAAAAAATTCCGAATTTGACATGTAAAATATTGGATTTTGCACAGATTAAAAAGTTGGGCATGGGCGCGTTTGAACTGGTGGCCCAAGGCAGCGATCAGCCGTCGTATCTAATCCATCTGTCTTACAAGCCCAAGGGCAAAACCAGGAAAAAAATTGCCCTGGTGGGTAAGGGGATTACCTTTGACAGCGGAGGCCTGTCCATTAAGCCCGCCAATTCGATGGAAACCATGAAAATGGACATGGCGGGCGCAGCCGCCGTGATTGCCACGATGAAAGCAATTAGCGAGCTGGGCGAGCTGGACATTCAGGTGGACGGCTTCATCCCCACCTGCGAAAACATGGTCAGCGGGCGCTCCAGCAAGCCGGGTGATATTGTAACAGCCATGAACGGCAAAACCATTGAAGTGAACAACACGGACGCCGAAGGCCGGTTGGTCTTGTGCGATGCCCTGACGTACGCGCAAAAAGAAACCAACCCGGATGAAATTTTGGATTTGGCGACATTGACCGGCGCGTGCATCATCGCGCTCGGCAAAGTCGCGGCGGGGATCATGGGCACCAGCGACGATTTGATTGAGCGGGTGCGCAAAGCGGGAGAGCCTGCCGGGGAGAAGTTTTGGCCGCTGCCCTTGTACGATGAGTACAAGCAAGCCCTGAAAAGCGACGTGGCGGATCTGATTAACTCCGGCGCCAAAGGCGAAGCAGGCTCATCGGCAGGCGGCATGTTCCTGAAAGAGTTTATCGACAAGGATCGCGCCTGGGTTCATTTGGATATTGCAGGACCGGCCTGGAGTGGCAGCGACCAGCCGGAAGTACCCAAGGGCGGCACGGGCTTTGGCGTGCGGACGGTGCTTTATTATCTTTATAATGTCGGCTCTAAAACATAAACCGATTATTAGCCGGTCAAACCTACCCAACCGGGTACTAGACGTCGGTATAGATATCCACCTATAATGACTCGGTCTTCAAGTAGTAGGTCATGTAGGTAGTAGGTTGATAAATATGAGTCAAGCACCCAGTCCGGTTGAAACCGCCCTTATTCGGCTTGTGTTGGTAGAGGATTATAAATTGGTCCGTATCGGGCTTCGTTCCGTGTTGAACGAAGATCCGCGCATTGAGGTTGTTGGCGAAGCCGAAACAGGCGAGCAAGGTATTGAATTGGTGCGGCAGCTCAAGCCGGACCTGGTGATTTTGGACCTGGGCCTCCCAGGCATCGACGGGATTGAAGTCACCAAAATCATCAAAGGTTTTGATGACACGATCAAAATTGTGATTTTGACCTCGCATGAGGTAGAAGACGAGGTATTAGCCGCCTTGTCCGCCGGAGCCAATGCCTACTGTCTGAAAGAAATCACCTCCAACCGCCTGATCGAGGTCGTCAAATCGGTGTTTGAGGGAGCCGCCTGGCTGGATCCGGCTATTGCCGGTATGGCGCTGGAAATGTTTACCAGCACCGGCAGCTTCAAAACACGGGCTGGCGCGCAAGGCAACCGGGCCGATCTCATGCTGACGGATCGTGAAAGCCAGGTGTTGACCTTGCTGGTCGAAGGCAAAAGCAATTCTGAAATTGCAGATTCGCTGTCGGTCAGCGTTCACACGGCCAAGGCCCATGTATGCAGCATCCTGCAAAAGCTGTCGGTCCATGACCGGGTACAGGCCGCCGTGAAGGCCGTCAAGGAAAATCTGGTCTGATTAGATTAGCCGGCTAATGCCTGTCGCACACGCACAAGACCGAAGGGGTCGCTGTTATGAACAGGTATTAGCATCCGGGAGAATATTTTACGCCGATTATGCATCTGAATAATTACCGATTCGGGGTATCCCGGCGCCAGCGTGTTTATGATAATGTACTAGACATCAATAAGATGGAAAAGCTGTCTCAATGGGCCGTTCATACTCATCTAACCCTGTAGGCCCGGCCTTGCACTATCAGTAATATGGTTTCAATTTTATAGCAGGTTTTTGTTTTTAAAATGCTGTTTTTTGTAGCCGGTTTACCGCCTTTGAGATGAATATAGTCCAGGCAACCCGGTTTCCATTCTGTCATCGTCAGCGGCAAGCGATTGGAGAAGTTATGCAATGAGTGCCCAACCACTAGTGAAAGCAGTCACCATCCTGATCGCGGATGACGACCCCGATGACCGCTTGATGGCACGGGAAGCCCTGATGCAAAGCCACAGTATGCACCGCATCTTTTTTGTCGAAGACGGAGAAGAGTTGCTGGATTATATGTATAATCGCGGCAAGTACGAAAAAGGCGATTATCCCTGCCCCGACCTGATTTTATTAGACCTGAACATGCCCAAGAAAACCGGAGCCGAGGCTTTATCCGAAATCAAGAGTGATCCGGATCTGCGCCATATCCCGGTGGTCATACTCACCACCTCCAAGGAGGAAGAAGATATCTCCCGAAGTTACGACCTGGGCGTAAACTCTTTTATTACAAAACCGGTCACCTACGAGTCACTGGTCAATACGATGAAAATTTTAGGGAAATATTGGTTTGAAGTTGTCCAGCTACCTTCCGAAAGAACATCAGGCTGAGAGCGAACAACCCCCCGTCCGGGTTCTGTTGGTTGACGATGATGAAGACGAGTATATTATTACTCGTCGTATTATCTCGGAAATTGTAGGCAGAAAACACCTGCTGGATTGGGCCTCCACGTATGATCAGGGGCTAGCCATCATCAACGAAGGCCGCCATGATATTTATCTCATCGACTATCGCCTGGATGAGCGCACCGGCTTGGACCTGCTGAAGGAAGCCATCGCCGAAGGCTGCACGCAACCGATTATTCTACTGACGGGGCAAGAAGAACGCGAGGTGGACATTGAGGCCATGCGCTCGGGCGCCTGGGACTACCTGGTCAAAGGCCGGATTGATGCGCCGGTTTTGGAACGCGCCATTCGCTACACGCTGGAGCACAAAAAGGTTCTGGATATTTTGCTGGAAAGCCAGCAACAACGGGAAAAATTTGTCGCCACACTGACACATGATTTGAAAACGCCCATTAAAGCGGAGTTCCGCATTTTTGAACTTTTGCTGGCCGAACGGTTTGGACCGATTACGGAGGATCAGCGGGCGGTTGTCAACGAGATGTTGCGCTCCAACCGGTTTATGTACCAGATGGTGGACAACCTGCTAACTGCCTTTAAGTTTGAAGAAGGCCATCTGATGCTTCGGATGGAGATTATCGATATCAACGAGCTGATTTCGTCCATGATTTCACTTGACTTAAGCGGCCTGGCCCAGGATAAACAACAAACGCTTGATCTCTCGCTTCAACCGGATTTACCGTTGATTCCGGCAGACTCGCTGGAGATTAAGCGGGTTGTTTATAACCTGGTGCAAAACGCCATCAACTATACGCCCAAAGGTGGAAAGATAAAATTAACAACACGATTCGAAAATCATAAGGTGTGGGTGACCGTTGAGGACAATGGTCCCGGTATTGAAGAGCATATTCAAAAAAACCTGTTTGAGCCTTACGCCTCCATGGCCAAACGCTACCGTCATATCGGAACCGGGTTAGGATTGTATATTTCAAAGAAAATCGTTGAGGCCCATCAAGGCGAGTTGCTTGTAAACAGTCAATTGGGCGTGGGCAGTCAATTTACATTTATATTGCCGGATCATCAGGTCGAAGAAATGCGCCAAGTCTCCTTGTAGGCAGATGCATTGCTCCCCCAAGCGGGCAAGTTTAAAGCAGTGTTATGCACTGCCTGATTGGCTAGTTCGCTTTCCCTCGTATGGGGAATAGATGCCCTATGGTCGAATTGCTATATTAATGACTGTAATAATTCAATAGTCTCCCTTTTAGCTCAAACGTACTTTCCACGCTTTACCACTCGTAGCTCCCTGATACGAGTCGAGAGGACAAGACTTGAAATCTGTGCCAAGAGTTGATGGTCTGCACTCTCAACTTATCAGGGAGCTATTCTTTTTATTATCAGAACGCTATTGCTTTTGTCAGAAACCGGATGCCGCGCTTATTTTTAATAAAAGTTGAAACAGACCTGAGACGGAGGAATCAGCTGCCATGTCAATGTCCAATATTGAGTATTATTCGCTAAAGAAAAGACAAGGATTACACAATTGGGGCTTTTTAGGTTCCAAGGATGAAATTGGTTTTGATCTGGACGAACTGGACGAGTTGGATATTGACAAGCAGGGTGGATTTTCTCTGCAACAAAATGATCATGGCGAATATTACGCCTTGCAAGACTTCGAAGAGTAATCAAAATTCAAAAGCCAGAGTTCAACACAAAGGCGGTATCGCGTGCCAAGAACTCGCTTCAGATCTTTTTTTCCAGACAATCCATCCAGCCAAAAAGAGATAGCTATCGTACCTGGCGCAACCGCTATCAAACAGGTTTTTATATACTTCAAAAAAAACCTGGAGCATTATAAAGATTCAGAATTCATTCAGTATCTGGTCGCGCCGTCACCTAAAACATTGGTTCAACAGTTTCAATGCGGGGAATCGGATATTTACCAAGCCCTGGATGATTTATGCTCGCATGGGTATCAATACGAAAGCGTCGGTTACAGCAGTCCGATTCTCTTATGGGATCCTCTGCTTCGAGAAAAGTCCTGATCTCCGAAAGTTATCCGTTTAGACGCTGGCAACTCTTTCTCGAAGCAGAGGTGACACTGTCTGTCTCAAAGGAAATGACACGGTAAAAGTGGCGCCCTCATTTGGCTGGCCCTGGACGGAAATTGTTCCGTTATGTCGTTCAATAATTTTCTGAACAATCGCAAGCCCAACACCGGTTCCCGGATACTGAGCGTCTCCATGCAGACGCTCAAACACCTCAAAAATTCGCCTGGACTGTTCCGGTTTGAATCCAATTCCGTTATCTTGCACGGCAACCCGGCATACATTTCCTTGTATTTCAGAAGTAATTTTGACAACCGGAGCCTGATCTTCCTTGTGGAATTTTATTGCGTTCTCTACCAAATTCAGGAAGACCTGTTGAAGCTGACGCTCATCCACTTCCACTTTTGGAAACTCTCCCAGCACCTCAACCTTGGCGTCGGTTTCCCGAATAACACCCTCCAGGTCCATCAAGGCGGCATCCACAATTGTGGATAATTCGGTTGGTTTGAACGGGTGCCCTCTGCGGTTAATTCTGGACAATGCCAACAGATCGCTGATCAGATTTTGCATCCTTCGGGTTGCTTGCTGCATGCGCTCGATATAATCCAGACCCTCTTCCGATAGCTTCGCGCCATCCGCTGTTCTTAAGCTTTCGCTAAACACCATCACTTTTCGCAGGGGTGCCTGTAAATCATGAGAGGCAACCGTGGCAAATTGCTCCAGGTCCCGGTTACTTTGCTCCAGCTTACTCGCGTAAACAGCCAAGGCTTCTTCCGATCTTTTTTTCTGGGTGATGTCCTCACCAACCGCAATCGCATAATCAAATTTTCCCTCATCATTCCAGACGATAGAGACAGTAAGGTTAACCCAGACCAGAGAGCCATCTTTTCGAATATAGCGTTTCTCAATCGTATAATAGGGCATCATTTTGGCCTTCACCTGGTCATACAAGTCCAAATCCGTGGATAAATCGTCCGGGTAGGTAATCTCCTGAAACGTCATCCCTAAGAGTTCATCATGGGTGTAACCCAGAATATCGCAATACTTCTGGTTCAATCGGATAAATTCTCCTTGCGAACCAATATGCCCGATTCCGACCGCCGCCTGCTCAAACGTAGAAAGAAATCGCCGCTCGCTGCACTTCAACTCTTCAAACATCCGTTGGCGTTCGGCAAACGCATACGCACTCAGCACAATCAAAGCCAAGCCAAATATCATCAACGCGGAAATCAGCAAATCACTCAGATAAAACCGACCAACCGTTGGTGCAACAGCTTGCCCGGTGGCAACCCCTGTATGAATATAATGGGCGGCCAACATGGCCGTATAGTGCATTCCGGAAATAGCAACCCCCATTGCCACAGCACTCCCGATTTTCTGCACCAGAATGGATGTGGTTGAACCGATGATTGGACGGAAAGCCATCCATAAGGCTCCAACCGAAGCAACGATCGCCACCAGAATAGACGCGGCAAAAAGCAGCGGATCGTAGACGATCTTGGCCGCCATACGCATAGATACCATGCCCGTGTAGTGCATGGTGGAAATAGCCAGACCCATTGCAATGCTACCAAAAATATACTGAATCTTGCCAATGGCGGATCGTTGTAAAATCAGAAAGGCAATCCCAGACCCGACAATAGCGGCGATCATGGATAAAAAACTAAGAAAGGGATCGTAGCTGACCGGCATGTCCATTTTCATGGCCAACATGCCCGAAAAATGCATGGACCAGATGGCCAACCCCATGATGGAGGCGCCCATGCTGGTCCACAAAACTCTTTCCCGCCCTTTTGTATTTCGCAAGCGCCCCGCAAAGTACAGCGCAATATAAGAACCGATAATCGCCATAATGATAGACAAGGCGACAATGCGGTAATCCCAGCTGGTAGTCATCTCATACATAGGCAGGTATCCATAATCTCAACAGGCGGAAATATTTATTTTAATTACGGCCAAACAGAGAAGATTGCTCCTAATGCTTACCTGACGTGCCAATTTTCGTACTTGTTCCCGTTATTTCCCTGATAGCCTACGCCTCTGTCTATCAAACCAGCCAGCCAAACAAGACCCAAACTGCATTTATCAACAACTCAAGCAGGGACTTCAGCCTGAAGCCAAAGCCGTTTTTTTATTTACTTCCCAATATCAAAATTTAGCAGGCGCCACGACTGCATAACACAGCTGGGATGGTCTGAAACAGGATTTTCAAATCCGTCAGAATACTCCAGCGCGTCACGTAATTCATTTCCAGTTTGCACAATTGCTCAAACTTTAAATTGGATCGACCGCTGACCTGCCACATGCCGGTAATCCCCGGATAGACCTGAAAACGCAGCGTGTAGGGTTCCTCAAACAATTCGCTCTCATCCGGCGGCAAGGGACGCGGACCCACCAGCGACATTTCCCCGCGAATCACATTCAGCAGTTGCGGCAGTTCATCCAGACTGAGCGCCCGCAGAAATTTGCCTACGGATGTCACCCGCGGATCGTTTTCGATTTTGAACAACTCGCCTTGCAGATTCGCCTGCTCACGCAAGGTATCCCGCTGGGCATCGGCATCGGTGGTCATCGTGCGAAACTTGTACATGTAAAACGTTTTATAATTTTTGCCAATACGCGCACTTTTATAAAGCACCGGCCCCGATGAGGTGAACTGCACCAGCATCGCAATCATCAAAAGAAGCGGAGAAATGGCCAACAGCCCCAGGCTGGCCGCTACCACATCAAACAGGCGTTTGGCCACCTGTTGAACTCGATACATCCATCCGCTGGAGCGAACCAAAAACGCAATTTCAAGCCGCAAGCTCGTGTCGCTCAGCGAATCCGGCAAGCTGCCGGATTTCAGCCAGTTTACCAGGGCTGGCAATTTTAAAATGGCTTGCGGGTATATATGCGGGGCTGTCATCGCCGGATCAATCCAATCCTTGGGTTCGGTTTTATATCAGCATCAGGCAAAAAGCCTGCATACCCAGAAAACACAAAACCCATTCAAAAATTGCCTTCATTCCCTCTGCGATCATGCATAATTTACGGTGTATTAAATAAAATCAACCATTTCCAGAAGTAAAAACACAAAAAACAATAACAAGCCCATGAAAAAATCTGTCCTCCTCACTGCCTTATGCGTTGGATTGCTCCTTGCGGCCTTGCTGGCGCAGGGTAGCCGTAACGCGCCGTTATTGGCCGAAACCGGGAGGCCAGACGCTCTTCAAACAAACTTTCAGCAACAACTGCCCAAGCTGCTGCAACACAGCTGGACGTTCTACAAAGACCGTTTCCTGGTGGGCGGCGCGCATGTCGTCTCCAACACCTATGGCGGCACCATCAGCGAAGGACAGTCATACGCCCTGTTGAAAGCCGTCTGGATGAATGATCGCGACACGTTCAGCCGGGTGTGGCAATGGACCAGAACCAACCTGCGCCGCCCCAACGATCATCTGCTGGGCTGGCGTTGGGGACTTCGGGACGATCAAAGCGAAGGCCTGATGGAAACCGACAACGCCACCGACGCCGATCAGGATATCGCCTACGCCCTGCTGTTGGCCGGGGAGCGCTGGCAAGAGCCTGCCTATACAAACGATGGACTCGCCATCGTTCGGGATTTATGGCGGTTGAATGTACAAAAGATTGACGGGCATTATTATCTGGTTCCCGGCACGTGGGAAGGGTTTAAGTGGGAGTACCTGACGCTCGATCCGTCTTATTTTGCGCCGTATGTCTACCACAAATTTGCCCGGTACGACCAAGCCAACGCCGCCGGATGGCGGCAACTGGCCGATGATATCTACGACACGCTGGACCATTGCACCAACCTGACACAACCCAAACTGCCGCCCAACTGGTGCGCGATCACATACCAGGATGGCGGAAACTCACACATCGTCTTTTCCGATCGCCAAGGTGAGGGTTCGCGCGATTTCAGCTATGACGCCTTTCGGGTGTACTGGCGGATGGCGATGGATGCCCAACTCAGCCCATCCCCGGGACGAGAACGCGCCAAAGCGTATCTGGAAAACCACCCCTATCTGCTGAGCTATTGGCAACAACATCACTTGCTGCCCGAAGGCTTTACCGCCGACGGCCAGCCACGCAGCCGAGAGCATTCTGGCTTTGCCGCCGGGCCGCTGCTGATACTCAATCATGCACACACCCCGGCATTGGATGGAACACTCTATACGCAAAGCCTGGGCCGTTATTATCACGCAGACGGCTATTGGTTTAACGATTATAACGATTACCTGCACAGCGTCATCTGGCTGCATCTCTATGCCTTGTCGCTGCAATCCACTAAAATAGAAGAATAGATTCTGTTTTTCACTTGTTTTGATCTGGGTGAGGCATGTTGATGAAAGCACGTTTTAACAAACCGCTGGCGTTCGGGCTGGCCTCTTTCATGTTGTGCGCAAATATTGCATGGGCGCAGCAGCCTCCCGCACCAATCCGTGTAACGCTATTGCATCTCAACGATGTCTACCAGATTTCACCGGTTGATAACGGACAGCGCGGCGGGCTAGCCCGGGTAGCAACGCTCATCAAACAGGCGGAAGCCCAAAATCCAAACACCTTTGTCGTGCTGGCCGGAGACACCCTCTCACCGTCGATTGCCTCCAGGTTCTTTCAAGGCAAGCAGATGATTGACGTGTGGAACCAGCTTGGGCTGGATATCGCCGTGCCGGGGAATCACGAATTTGATTTCGGCGACACGGTGCTGTTGCAGCGCATGCAGGAATCCAAATTCACCTGGGTCAACGCCAACGTCATCGATAAAACCACCGGCAAGCCGTTCGGCAACAGTCAGCCTTATGTCATCAAGGAAATCAACGGCGTCAAAATCGGATTTTTTGGCCTGCTGACACCCGATACCGTCCATGCCGCGCATCCCGGTCCCAACGTGGAATTCAAAAACCCGATTTACACCGCCTGCGAAACGGTCAGCCAAATGCGCAAAGAAGGGGCAAACGTCATTATTGCTGTTACCCATCTGGCTTTGAACCAGGACAAGGAGATGGCCCAACGGATGCCCTACCGGATGGCGCTCATTCTGGGCGGGCACGAGCATTCGATGTTGCAATCCATCGCCAGCGGCATTCCGATTTACAAGATGGGGTCGGATGCCCGGACGCTGGGCCGGATGGAACTTTGGATCAACGCCGAAACCAAACAGCTGGAAAGCATTGATTATGAAGCCATCCCCGTAACCGCCGAAATCGCGGAAGACCCGGCCATTGCGGCCAGCGTGAAAGGCTATGAAGACAAGCTGGACGCCGAACTGGGACAGACCATCGGCGAAACTGCTGTGGCTTTGGATGCCCGGCAGGTGAGCAGTCGCAGCCAGGAAACCAACCTGGGCAATTTCATCGCGGATGCTTATCGAAACCGCGTCAAGAGCGACGTGGCCCTCATCAACGGCGGCTCCATTCGCTCCAACACCACCTACAACCCCGGTCCGCTGACACGCAAGGATGTTTACACCATCCTGCCCTTTGGCAACCCGGTGGTCAAAGTTGAAATCAGCGGCAAAAAGCTGAAAGCCGCGCTGGAGAACAGCGTAAGCCACCTTGGACAAGAGGAAGCCGGACGCTTCCCACAAGTTTCCGGGCTAAAATTTACCTATGATCCCGCCAAACCGGTTGGTAGCCGGGTCACCAGCGTTCTCATCAATAATCAACCGCTCAACGACAACAAAAACTACACACTGGCCACCACCAGTTACTTGGTGGAAGGTGGGGATGATTACCGGATGCTGCAAGGCGCGAAACCCATCATCGGTGTTGAAAGCGCGCCGCTGGATGCCGACGTAGTCCTGGACGCTATCACCCAGGCCAAAACGATGTCACCCAAGACCGAAGGACGGATTAAGCGCCTGGGCGGAACAACACCCGGTGGCGGCATTTAATCGGCCTTACTTAATACGCTTCAACGCGTTAATGCGGGAATACAGCTCATCGGGTGTGGCGGGCGGAGCATTGCCGTTGCGAAACGGCAAAATCAGGGCGCTTAGCCTGGTTTTTTTCGGCAATGGAAAATTGCGTCCGGCGACAGAGGCCATGCAAATCGCATCCGGCGTCATGGCCTCGATTTTTCCGGTTTTATGAAACTTGATGGACGTGCCAAGCGGGCATTGCAGCCCTCCGGTGCGGCTGAGGTACTCTCTCGCCGTCAGGTACCAAGTGTACCAGTCAATGTCGGTTTCCAGTTCGATGGCCTGTTGCAGGGTTTGCACCCCTCCTTGCAGAATCCTGGGCCGCTCTCCGGTATTCACCGGGATCTCTCCCTGTTTTTCCACGGAGCCTTCCAGCGTTTTTTCGCCTCCATCAGGGTGTTGACGGCTGGTATCCATCAAGGGCTTGAAAACCGGGTCGGTATCCAGTTGAGGCTGCCCACTCTGGGCGAAAGTCGCCACCACACCAGCAGAACACGCCATCAGCCCAGCCAAAAACAGACTCAAAAATCGGATTTTCAAAAGCATTAGCCCACTTTCGCAATAATCGCTCACGCTATCTCTATCATACCAGAGCGCGTTTCAGGCTAATTCCCACAAATATAGGAGGGGCAATCTACGCCACATGGACGATGGAAGAGTTATTTAAAAAGTATATATTAAAAGTATCCAATAGGCTGTCTTCCTCAACTACTCAACAAATGCTCATTCATTACGCCCCTCGCGCCTTGCGGCCAGGGGCTTTTGTTTTGGAGAAACAAGCACAAAATGTAACAAGACAGTGACTGTGGATTTGCCTATCATGTCGTGGTTTCCATTTTTGGGTTTCCTCTGTGAACATTCGACTACACCGCATCCAGGCATTGCCACACTCCATCGAAAAGCCAGTGGTGGCTTCTTTGCCAATCGCAAACCGTAAAACGACAGTGGATTGCATCACCTTTACGGGCCAGCAATCTTTCAAGCCTCGCATCGACTACAAAGCCATTGATCCGCTGCTATCCGAAAAAGAACTGACGACCTACCAACAGGTTGAACAACAGTGGCACACATTAATCCAAAGTGTCCCAAATCATCATTTTGAACGGCTTAAACAAAAAGTGGAACGGACACTCAACACGCCTGTTTCTTTCAAAAAATTAAACGGATCGTTTCATGGCGAAACAACTTTAAGCCTCACAGCCACTCTCTTACTTACTGCAAAATATCTCTTTGGGAACGAGCAAGAGTCCCGATTCTCTCAACTACTTTCCCAAGATCTAGTCATTAATTTGCAACAAATATTACGCCAGAACCCTCCATTAGCGTATGCCGTTTTGGCGCATGAAGCAGTGCATGTTTTACAACTGCAAGCCCAGTGCGCTCAGTTACAGCGCAGCGATCCACAACAGGCATTTATGCAGCTTTCTGAAATAATTGCTCAACCTAATTTTAAGGAGAATGCTCTACATGACAAGCTGTATAGCTTGATGCTAAAGCCCGATGAACTGCGCAACCTGAAACGTAACAGCCTATGCGAGTACATGGCCTATACGCTGGAAACCGATTTGCATACGGCTGAAAAAGAAAAAAGCAAAGCGCTACAATATGCAAACGGTTACCGGGAAATTATCCAGCTGGTAAACCACATTTTGAAAAAAAGTTTTAATCTCAACTCACCCGCAAGATTTGGCCGAAGTGGGTTTCGAGGGTTTGCTTGACGGAATCGCGGTTGCCATTCACCCAAAACTTCGTGCCCGTCTTGATGCGCGTACCATCGTTAAACCGGAGAATGACCGGGTTGTTTCCGCGATTTTTCGCCAAAATCTGGCCAATCCCGGCCAAATCTTCCCAGCGGGGCAAGCCTTCAAACAGCAGGGTCATCGGTTGCACATCCTGCACCGAATGCACCTCGTTAACGACAATGCTGAAGTTTTCGCCCTCATCCCCGCGAAACTGCAGGCGACCATTGATCCGGATTTTTCCGCCATCCGTCACATACTCGCCCATTTTTTCAATCACATCGCTAAACATCACAAACTCTGTTTCACCCGTAAAGTCTTCGAGCTTGCCAATCCAAATAGGCCGGTTGGTTTTGGTAATTTTTTTCTGCAAGCCGGAAATCAGGCCGCCCACCAGCACATCCGTGCCATCGCTCACGTCTTTCAACTCCAGAATGTTGTGGCTCGTCATCAGTGGCAAACTATCAGTCAATCGATCCAGCGGATGCGAACTGACATAAAAACCCAGCAGCTCTTTTTCAAATTGCTGAATCTCTTCATCCGTGTATTCGCTCGTATCCCCGGATAAAATCAAACCGCCAAAGCTCGGTGCGTTTTCTTCCTGCGCAGGGCCACCCATCATGGCAAACAGACTCACCTGGCCCGTCACTTTGCGCTCGGCGCACTTGGCAGCAAAGTTTGCCAGGTTATCCACGTTGGCAAACAACTGCTTGCGCGAGACATTCAGGCCATCAAACGCGCCACTGTTAATCAAGCTTTCCAGCGTCTTTCGGTTCAGCACTTTGGGATCAACACGCTCGCAAAAATCTTCGACGGAAGTAAATAATTTTTCGGAGCGCGCCTGCAAGATGCTTTCGACCACACCGACACCGACGTTTTTAATAGAAGCCAGCCCGAAACGGATGCCCGCTTCACCGTCCGGCGTGAACTGCAAGCCCGATGTATTGACATCCGGCGAAAGAATTTTGAGGCCCATCTTGCGCGCGGCCAAAATATAAAACTGAATCTTGTCCAGATCGTTTCTCACGCTGGAGAGCAACGCGGATAAATACTCCACCGGGTAATGCGCCTTGAGATACGCCGTTTGATAAGCCACCAACGCATACGCTGCCGAGTGCGACCGATTGAAGCAGTACGCCGCAAACTCGCTCATCGTGTCAAACAATTCGTTGGCCAGCGTGAGGTCGACGTTATTTTCCGCACACCCTTTCAAAAAGCCTTCGCGCTCTTTTTCCATGATCTCGGCTTTTTTCTTCCCCATCGCGCGTCGCAGCAAATCAGCTTGACCGAGTGAATATCCCGCCAGCGATTGCGCGATCTGCATGATCTGTTCTTGATAAACGATGGTGCCGTAGGTGTCTTTCAGTAGCGGTTCCAGCGCCGGGTGCTTGTACTCGACTTGCGCGCGCCCGTGTTTGCGATCAACAAACTGCTTGACCATGCCCGAGTTGAGCGGCCCTGGGCGATACAGCGCCACCAGCGCGCCGATGTCTTCAAACACCGATGGCTTCAAGTCTTTCACCAGCGCCTTCATCCCGCCGGATTCCAACTGGAATATCCCATCCGTGTCGCCCGCGGTCAAAATCTCGTACACATCCCCGTCATTCAGCGGCAGTCGACGCATATCCACGGTTTCGTTGCGCGTTTGCTGAACCACTTTGACGGTGTTGTCGATAATCGTCAGGTTGCGCAAGCCCAGAAAGTCCATCTTCAACAGGCCCAGTTTTTCGAGATCGCCCATCGAATACTGCGCGACAATCTGCCCCGCCGCTTCGCCGTCCTTGGTGTATTGCACCGGCACCAGCGTATCCAGCGAATCTTTGGCAATCACCACACCCGCCGCATGAATGCCGACATTGCACGCCGTACCTTCGATCGACAGCGCGAGATCGACCAGTTGCTTCACTTGAGGATCGCTGTCATACAGTTTTTTGAGTTCCATCCCTTCTTCCAGCGCATCTTTGAGATGCACCCCCGGCCCGAACGGAATCATCTTGGCCAGCTTATCGCTTTCGGCAAAGGGAATATCCATCACGCGCGCAACAGCCTTGAGCGCCGCCCGCGCCGCCAGCGTACCGAACGTGATAATCTGGCAAACCTTGTCTTGTCCGTATTTTCGGCGCACGTATCCAATGACATCCTCGCGGCGATCAATGCAGAAATCGATATCAATATCCGGCATCGAGATCCGCTCCGGGTTCAAAAATCGTTCAAACAGCAAATTATGCTCAATCGGATCGATATCCGTAATGCCCAGCACATAGGCCACCAATGAACCCGCCGCCGAGCCCCGACCGGGACCGACGGGAATATCGTGATCGCGCGCGTGTCGGATGAAATCCGCCACAATCAAAAAGTACGCCGGAAAACCCATCTGGTTGATAATGCCCAGTTCAAAATCGAGACGCTCCTGAATTTCAGGCGTGATTTGCTCAAACCGCGCACGGGTATCCTCGTAAACCTGCCGCTGCAACTCGCTTTCCAGGGTTGTGCCTTCCGGAATCGGAAAATTGGGCAGAATGCTTTTGCCCTGCTCCAGTTTGAAATCAATCTTGTCGGCAATCACCAGCGTGTTATCCAGCGCCCGCTCCACCACATCGCGATCCAGATACTGAAACAGCTTCGCCATTTCATCGCCGTTTTTAATGTAATATTGCGGCCCGTAGAGATCCCGGCTCGCGCCTTCGGCCAGGGTTTTCCCCTGTTGCATGCACAGCAAAATATTGTGCATGGTTTCATCACCCGGTCGCGAAAAATGACTATCGTTGGTAACAACCAACTCAATATCCAGCTCTTTCGCAATCTTGCAGGCTTCCACCGCAAAGCGATATTCGGGTTCTTTGCCGTGATCCACAATTTCCAGATAGAGATCGTCACCAAAAATTTCTTTCAGAAATTTCGCCCGATCCCGCGCTTCTTCAAGATGGCCTCGTAAAATGGGCCGCGCTACCGGACCGGTGAGATCGCCCGTCAACGCAATCAGGCCTTCGCTGTGTTTCTTGATAATGTCCCAGTTGACCCGTGGCTTGTAATAGAAGCCTTCCATGTGCGCGCGGGAAATCATCTTGACAAGGTTTTTATAGCCTGTTTCGTTTTTGGCCAGCAGCACCAACTGGTGCATGGGCTGGCGCATGCTGCGATCGGTGATATCCCCATCGATAACTGAAATATCCGCCCCGATAATGGGCTTGATGCCCGCATACTTGGCCGCGTTGTAAAGTTCCACCGCGCCGTACATCACGCCATGATCCGTAATCGCCACGGCAGGCATGTTGTTTTCCACCGCGATGCTCACCAGATCGGACACGCGCGTTGCCGCATCCAGCAAGCTGTAATGCGTGTGCACATGCAATGGAACAAACGGACGAATCGACGAAGCAGTCATAATCTAACCAGCATCTCCCCAAACGGGGAGTCTCTCTATGAACGCGAAAGCGTTATCAACCCTATTGTGCCACCCTCAAGAGCCCGCCGTAAAGCAGAGCCGTCGCAATCTTAACGGGCCTTAACGCACTACAAGCTATTTGCGTCGCGAAGGCCGTTCAGGCGCCAGTTCGTAATCCAGCGGAGACGGCGCACCGGTGTCGGCATCCTTGCCGACGTTGTACGAATCGTTCAACACACCCAGCAGAAACGCCAACCCGGCATTGTTGAGCAAGGTTGATTCGTTGACACCCGTCGCGGCAGGCGCATCGATATAACTCATCGCCCCCAAACCCTTTGGCGTTTTCCCGTCGGCGGCCTGCTCATTCGGCCCATCCACCAGGTAACCCGGTATCAGCTTGCCAGAGGCTTCCTTCCAACGGTGAACCGGATGGCTGACCGACTGCCCTTCCAGACCGGTCACATACGTCATTCCCAACGGGTTGACGCCGAACAGGTACGCGACCGAACGGCTTGCCGCATCGCGGTACTTGGCC
>CAZXUP010000025.1:0-17357 GCA_964643815.1 uncultured Vampirovibrionales bacterium | reverse complement strand
CGCCACCGGTGTTCCTCCAGATATCTACGCATTTCACCGCTACACCTGGAATTCCCGAGACCTCTACCGCACTCTAGCCACCCAGTTTCCAATGCCATGCCGAAGTTGAGCTTCGGGCTTTAACACCAGACTTAAGTAACCGCCTACGAACTCTTTACGCCCAATAATTCCGGACAACGCTTGCATCCTACGTCTTACCGCGGCTGCTGGCACGTAGTTAGCCGATGCTTCCTCTGCAGGTACAGTCATAATATTCCCTGCTGACAGTAGTTTACGATCCGAAAACCTTCATCCTACACGCGGTGTTGCTGCGTCAGGCTTTCGCCCATTGCGCAAAATTCCCTACTGCTGCCTTCCGTAGAAGTGTGGGCCGTGTCTCAGTCCCACTCTGGCTGGTCATCCTCTCAGACCAACTACTGATCATCGCCTTGGTAGGCTTTTACCCTACCAACAAGCTAATCAGACGCAGGCCGATCCTTTACCGAAATTCTTTAACCAAAGGTATTTCAACCTCGGGCTTATGCGGTATTAGCACCGGTTTCCCGGTGTTATCCCCCAGTAAAGGGAACGTTACCTACGTGTTACTCAGCCGTCCGCCACTGCCCCGAAGGGCCGTTCGACTTGCATGTATTAAGCACACCGCCAGCGTTCGTCCTGAGCCAGGATCAAACTCTTCATTACAGAATTTTTTCAACCAAGCCGCAAGCGGCTCGGCGTGAAACCATTTAAAAGAATTGCTTCCTCTAAAACGGTTCCAGAATTCTATCAGGGAGTTCCTGATTTGCTGGCTCTCGTTTTTAGATTTGAACGGAGTCTTTTTTAATGTTCCGAATATTCAGTTTTCAAGGTACAAGGGGGTGTTTTCTTGCCCTCTTGGGGCGAGGGGATTCGTATCTTAGATCGAGTGGTTTGAAAAAGCAACCGATCCGAGGTCAACTCTCTTAAAATTTCTTCGCAATCCGTTCTTACGTATTGTTTAGGGGATTAAGAGGTGGTGAAAACGAGTCCCTCGTTGAAGAGGTAGGGAAGTATCATATCCCAGAATTTGAAGAATGCAAGCCTTTGATTATGATTTGTTCACAATCGCCTAAGATCGGCACTGGCTCTGGGTTCTTAGGATAAAAAAGAAGGGGGGTTGGGGGCGAAATGAGGCTAAAATACCTCATAAATAGAGATTGTTTGTTCACATTAAGGACGCAAACGTCAGTTCTTTTGTTCCAGTCATCTTTAAAGCACCCTCCGGAATGAGGCGCTCATGGCTCTATTCGGCTGGTTTATATGGATACTTACGGATGTGGGAATCTGGTAAAGTCGGTAATCGAATGGCGGGTTTGCACACCGGAAAGCTTTGATTAAAATGAGGTCACTGACCAATGGCTGTGCTGACCCGCCAGCCCACTATATATAGGGAGACCTGCCACTATGGCCCAGATGCTCACCAATCACCTCGATCCACCCCTGCCCTGCCAGGGCAAAACGTTTAAGACCTTTGCCATCGAAAAAATGCAGCCGGAATGGCACGACTGGAAGTGGCAGTTCAGAAACCGGATTACCAATCTGGAAACGCTTAAAGAGTATGTCTGCGTGACACCGGAAGAAGAAAAAGCGTTTCAAGCGGCGGGCAAAAACCTCCCTTTTGCGGTCACCCCCTACTATATCGATCTGATTGATCCGCGCAACGCGCACGACCCTATCCGTAAAACCGTCATTCCTCGCATGGCAGAGTTCACCACCAGCGCGTCCGAAATGGTCGATCCCTGCGGAGAGGACGGCAGCATGGCCGCGCCCGGCCTGGTGCACCGCTACCCGGATCGCGTCCTGTTTCTTGTGAATGAAACCTGTTCGGTTTACTGCCGGTATTGCACTCGCAGCCGTTTGGTGGGCAGCGGCAAGCACGAAGTGGACTTTGAAGCGTCTTACGAATATCTGCGCAACCATCCGGAAATCCGGGATGTGTTGATCTCAGGCGGCGACCCGCTGGTGATGTCGGATGACAAGCTGGAAAAAATTATTCAAAACCTGAAGGCGATTCCGCATATCGAAATCATCCGCATTGGCACTAAAATACCCGTGGTGCTGCCGCAACGCGTCACGGATGATTTCGTCAACATGCTCAAGAAATATCATCCCTTCTATATGAGCATTCACTTTTTGCACCCGGATGAAATTACGCCCGAGGTGGAAGCGGCTTGCAACAAGCTGGCCGATGCGGGCATCCCGACGTTCAGCCAGACGGTGCTTTTAAAAGGTGTGAATGATGACCCCGACGTGATGAAGCAGTTGATGCTGAAACTGCTGAAAATTCGGGTGCGGCCCTACTATATTTATCAATGCGATCCCGTGCAGGGAACGTCGCATTTCCGCACCAGCATCGACAAGGGCCTGGAGATTATGGAACACCTGCGCGGCCACATTACAGGATACGCAGTGCCAACCTATGTGGTGGATGCCCCCGGCGGCGGCGGGAAAATCCCGGTCTCGCCCGATTACATCGTCAGCCGTGAACCCGGCAAAACCACGCTCCGCAATTTCAAAGGCGATGTGTATCATTACATCGAATCCTGACTTTTGACACGCCCCCAATCACAACGCGTTTTCATTGGCATATTGTTGGGGAAGCATGTACACTGGAACAATTAAAAGGAAAGGGGGAGTCGTCATGCCGCCTAAAAAGGTGCCAAGCCGCAAAGCAGCGGGTACGAGCCAAAAAAAGGAACCAAGCTTTGAAAGCGACCGCGCAATGGAATTGCTGGAAGCGTTTTATCCAACTCTTTTAGAAAATTGCGTGGACAGCGAAGACGAGGTGGACACTCGCGCCGCGTTTGAACTTTTGGCCGCGATGACGGGCCTGTTTTTTGCCGACTACCATAATTTTTACGGCCAGGAAAAAACGATGGAAGCGTTTCAGGAATTCGTGGATCTTTCGCTGATGCTGTATAGCGAACGGGCAGGCGAAGAAGAAGAATAGTTTTCTCGTTTTTCTGAAAAATGAAAAGGCCCTTTGCCTGGGCAAAGAGCGCATCAGTGGTAAAGCGTGGAAAGTAATTGAAACTTAGCCCAAGTGGCTTTTGGCTATTCTGTGTTTAAAACCGCGAACTGATTTAGAGTGTGGTGAGAATGCCTTATGCTAAAGGCTTACCTGAACACTCAACAACTTTTTTATAAGCATCCTGTACATTGCGCCCGAGAAACCCATGCCTTTCGTCTATTATTTTTCTTGGGATACTTTCATTGTTTCTTCTGGCGCAACATTTCGCAATCGTCGCAGGAAGTAATTCTTGAGAATAAGTGGGGTAACGCACAAGCCCTAAGTAAAGCCAGCCTGCTGGCAATAAAAAGCCCTCTGCCAGAGGCAAAGGGCACGAGTGGTAAAGCGTGGAAAGTACGTTTGAGCTAATGAAAAACTTGTTTTGATATGCGTATCGTATCCAAGCCGCCCAAGGCCAGCCATTGCCCAGTCGTCTATAAATTTCGCTCATTCGGATATGGTTTCGAATTTCCGAAATTTTTGTTGAGACAGGTTTAAATTTCACGGAATCCGGGCAGTCTGAAACGCTTCCAAAGTATCATCGCTGTACAACATCCATAATCGCAATCCGCAAAATGGATTCCCGCTTTCGCGCGGGAATGACAGTGACGTTTGTCGGCCCAATCTACAACCAGCGCTGACCCGCAGAAATTACAGCAACGTTTACCAAACCTATCTAAAGGCCGGCCTGCTGGCCCAATAAAAAACCCTTTGCCGAGGCAAAGGGCACGAGTGGTAAAGCGTGGAAAGTACGTTTGAGCTATAGGGTAAAATTGGTTTTGCGTGTTTCAATGCGTGTATCATACGAACTTTAGAGATCGTCACAAATTCCCCAAACGTGTACAAATTAACCACGGCGAGCCTACCCGATTGGGGAGTAAAGCAAAAACAACCGGGTAACACGGTATCAGACCTCATCTCCCGATAACGCCGTTGCACACGATGAAACAATGCTTGACTTGCCCTTGTGCTTTGCGGACATTAAAGCAAACTGAACATCTTTGCGTTTGTTTGCACGCACTATATAAAAGAAGTGAAAAAGAGGGGCCATTCACGATGACTTTAACGATTGAAAAAAGTGAAAAAAACGCGCAAATCAGCGAAGCAACCGGGCGCTTTTTAAGTCGTCCGCTGAAAATGCTGATTGGCAACGAGTGGGGCGAAGCGACTAGCGGCAAAACCTTCGACGTCGAAAACCCGGCCACTGGTGAGGTGATTGCCCGTGTCGCCGAAGGCGGCAAAGAAGACATTGATCGCGCCGTGAAAGCAGCACGCCGCGCATTCGAAAACCCGACCTGGTCCCGCATGACGGCATCGGATCGTGGCAAACTGCTGTGGCGTTTGGCCGACCTGTTGGAGCAAAACCTGGATGAATTTGCCGAGCTGGAAACACTGGATAACGGCAAACCGGTTTCCGTGGCCCGTGTGGCCGATGTTCCGTTGGCCGCCGATCTGTTTCGGTATATGGCCGGTTGGGCCACCAAGCTGGAAGGCAACACCATTCCCATTTCCGTTCCCTACGCACCGGGCGCCGAGTTTCACTCCTACACCCTGCGCGAACCCGTCGGTGTGGTCGGACAGATCATTCCCTGGAATTTTCCGCTGCTGATGGCCGCCTGGAAACTCGGCCCGGCACTGGCAACCGGCTGCACGGTGGTTTTGAAGCCTGCCGAACAAACCCCGCTCAGCGCCATTCGCTTGGGTGAGCTGATTGTGGAAGCGGGCTACCCGGAAGGCGTCGTGAACATCGTCACCGGTTTCGGCGAAACCGCCGGTGCCGCGCTCGCCGCACACCCGGATGTCGACAAGGTGGCCTTCACCGGCTCGACCGAAGTGGGCAAATTGATTGTCCAAGCCTCGGGCGCGAGCAACCTGAAGAAAATCACGCTGGAACTCGGCGGCAAATCACCCAACATTATCTTCCCGGATGCCGACCTGAAAGCCGCCATTCCCGGCGCAGCCAACGCCATCTTCTTCAACCACGGCCAATGCTGCTGCGCAGGCTCGCGTCTGTACATCCACAAATCCATCTTTGATGAAGTGATTGAAGGCGTGGCCGAGCAAGCAAAGAAAATTCGCGTGGGTGACGGCCTGGACCCCAAAACGCAAATGGGTCCGCTGGTCTCGCGCGAGCAGTTCGAGCGTGTTTGCGGCTATCTGGATTCGGGCTTGAGCGAAGGCGCGCGCGCCGTGGCCGGTGGCAAAGGCAAAGACGGCAAAGGCTACTTTGTGGAACCCACTGTGTTAGTAGACACCAAGCCGAGCATGAAAGTGATCCGCGAGGAAATCTTCGGGCCGGTGGTGGCTGCAATGCCGTTTGACAGCCCGGACGAAATCGCCGCTGTGGCCAACGACAGCATCTATGGTTTGGCCGCCGCCGTATGGACGAAAGACATCAGCATGGCGCACAAGCTGGCCAAGCGCCTGCGTGCGGGCAGCGTGTGGGTGAATTGCTACAACGTCTTTGATGCCGCGCTGCCGTTTGGCGGATACAAGCAGTCCGGCTGGGGCCGCGAAATGGGCCACGCCGCGCTGGATTTGTATACCGAAACCAAAGCGGTGACGATTCAGTTGTAAAGAACAATTCTCAAATCAAGAGGAGCCTTTTGTGAGGCTCCTCTTCTCGTTTTAAACAGGTTCATCCCGCTCCCGTTGCTCCGCCTCGAACTCGGCCAGCCAGTCTTCCAGGAGATTCTTTGCGCTGGCGGAAATTTCACCGCCGGGAAACAACAGCGCATACACATCTTTTTTGGCCTGCATCAGGCCATCGCTCTTCCACACCGCTGCCAACTGGTCAGCGGTTTCGTGCAGACGCGTGATGCAGGTGTACAGCAAAAAGTTATTCAGCGTACACTGGCGTTCCAACTTGATCAGCGCGTTCCATAGCGTCTGTTTGTTGATGGTGATGGTCTCCCCGTCATCGAATAATGGTTGTTGTCCAGTCGTCATCGGCCTGTCCTTTCGGTTACTCAATCAAAAAGCCAACCCCAAAGGGTTGGCCGGGAGTTGAAAAGTCGCTTACAGACGACCGCGGCACTCTTTAGGCCGTGAGGCCCTGGACATACAGCACCGCCCCCCGGCCAAAACCGGAAAGCGGCATCTGTCATGGTCGATGCCAACCACTGTAAGCAGGCTTTTCAAGACCCGACCGTTACCTGCGGGTAACAGCCTTTTCAGAATAACGGAAAGTGCGGGCAAGAACAAACGTGTTTTTATTCGGTTTTACTGTTACTCCGCTGTCATTCCCGCTATACTTTGTCATCCTCTCACCTTCTGTCATTCCCGCGCAGGCGGGAATCCAGGGGAAGTTTGCGAAGAAGTCAGTCAGCAAAAGTATTGTGAATGAACCCTAAGCAAAGCCAGCTTGCTGGCCTGGATTCCCGCCTGCGCGGGAATGACAAAGAAGGCGAAAAGACAACGACACAACTTTAGGCTGGAGCCGACTAATCCCTATCTAAAGCCAACTTGTTGGCCGCGGGAATGACAACGGGTCTTTAACGAAAACCAGCGTGCTGGCTATTGTAATAGTTTGCCTTGGTATTCGCCGGTGAGGGTTTTCAGAAACGCGGTGATTTGATCCAACTCCTGATCATTCAGTCTCGCGCCCACCTGATGCCGTGCCATGATTTTGACGGCTTCGCGCAAGTCGGATGTCGCCGCATTATGAAAATACGGTCCGGTTAGCGCGATGTTGCGCAGCGTCGGCACTTTAAAGAAATGCCGATCGGTTTCTGTTTTGGTGGCGTTAAAACGACCCAGATCCGCATCGGTCAGCTTGGCAAGCTCTGTAAAATACGGATGCACACGGCCCATTTTTTCGTAAGACAAGCCACCCAGGTTGACACCCGCATGACACGACACGCAATGCATCTTGAAGAGTTGATATCCAGCCAGTTCATCTTTGTTCAACGCTTTTGCATTTCCGCGCAGATATTGATCAAAACGAGCATTCGGCGTACTCAGCGAACGCTCAAACTCGGCAATGGCATCCGCCACGTTGTCTTCGGTCAGGCCATCCAAATAATGCTTGCGAAACGCCTGAACATAACCGGCATCTTGTTTCAGCTTCGCCACCACGTTGGGCCAGCTTTCACCCATTTCAACCGGGTTTTCGACAGGTCCCTTGGCTTGCGCTTTCAGGTCCGCCGCACGGCCATCCCAAAACTGCACAAAGTTATGCGCGGCGTTATAAACCGTCGGGGAATTAATACCACCCTTCTGCCCGCGAATGCCGATGGAAACGGGAGCCTGATCCGTCCCGCCTTTGTTGAGCGCGTGACAGGACGCGCAGGATACGGAATTATCCACTGACAAGCGTGTATCGTGAAACAGACGGTTCCCCAGCGATACTTTGCCCGAATGCAACACAACTTGCAACGGAATCGCATACACCGGTTCCGATGCAAACTCCGGCGCCATGCCTGCATCGGCATACAATGCTTTACGGCGGTGCTGAACCCAGGCCAGCAAGGCCTCCTTATCCTGCTGGCTCAACGGCGATTTCCAATGCAGCGCCGCATAACGCAAGGGCGGCATCGAACTATCATTCAACACCTTTTCGATGCGAGCCAGTTCAATTTCGCTAAACGCTTCACCTTCGCCGGTCAGTTTTGTAGCAAAATCCAGCCGGGATAGACCCGCATGGACATCCTGTTCAATCAGAATTGAAGCAATCGGAACGTTGGCATAAAACGGCTTGGCCGTGCCCACCGCATGGCAATGAACGCACTTGGCTTGCAACACGGGTGCCGCCGCCTTGAAATACGGTTCGGTGATGGCATCCAGTTGCTTGCGTGCAGCGGGTGGCGGGTTATCCAGCATCAGGTTCATCAGCGGCAAACTGGCCGCAGCCAAACCACCCAAAACCAACACAACGCCAAGCGCTTTTTTCATGGATTCTTTACCTCCCAAGCCAATCCGTATTCGCTATCTTCAGTATAACCTACAGAATCAGCATGCAATCGCCGTAAGAGAAGAAACGGTATTCTTGCGCCAGGGCTTCGCGATAGGCTTCCGCAATCCGCTCACGTCCGGCAAAGGCGCTAATCAACATTAATAGTGTTGACTTTGGCAGGTGAAAATTGGTGAGCAGCCTATCCACTCTTTGAAATTGAAAACCCGGATAAATGAACAAATCACTCCATGCGGATTCCGCAACGATTTGCCCATTGTGCCGGTAGGCCGATGTTTCCAATGTTTTGGCAACCGTCGTTCCGACGGCTAAAATGCGGCCTTTGTTTTCTTGAGCTTGCTGAATTTTCTGCGCGGCATCATCAGGGATGGTATACGCTTCCGGGTCCATCTTGTGATTGCGGACATCGTCATCTTCCACCGTGCGAAACGTACCCGAACTGACGGCCAGCGTGACTTCGGCGGTTGTTACGTTTTTATCCGAAATCTGTTGCAACACCTGTGGCGTAAAATGCAAGCCAGCCGTGGGGGCGGCCTGCGCGCCCGGAATTTTGGAAAACACGGTTTGATAACATTGCTTGTCGCTTTCTTCGGCATCGCGTCGCAAATACGGCGGAATGGGCATCAGCCCGACGCGTTCCATCAGCGTGGGAACATCGCCGTGTTCGGCGGGATGCACACACACTTGGGCCTGGCCTCGCTCACCGAGTGATATCACCTCAATCGTCGCCGATGTTCCCGGCAACTCAATAATCGTCCCCTGTTTCAGGCGTTTGGCCGGACGCACCAAGGCCGACCAGGTTTGCTCGCTCCCCGCAACCGGGTGCAAGAACAGCACTTCCACCTTGCCGGTAAACCCCTTGCGATGTCCGAAAAAGCGGGCGGGCAGCACTTTTGTGTTGTTCAGCGCCATCAAATCACCGGAGGAAAGAAACTCCGGCAAATCCTGAAACAGGCGGTGCTCAATGCGACCCGTCTGACGATCCAGCACGAGCATACGGGAAGCGTCCCGTTGCGGCAGCGGATAGCGGGCAATCAGCGCTTCCGGCAACACATAGTCATAATCATCCAGATGAAAGCCCGAACGATTGGGCGCAAACAACCCGCAAACAGCTTGAGTTGTGGAAGTCGGATGCATGACCGGTACACCTGTGTTGGGAGGGAATATTCTATCTATATCAAAACCCGACGCCCGATGCCAGAACTACGACATGCCTCTAGCCGCTTTTCAGGAATATGTTTTACAATAAATAAAGATAAGATCCGTTGGGAGATGACATTTGCCGGACTCTGACAAAGACCAGATTCATTCCCGGTTACAGAAACTGGCCGCCCGTAGCGCGGTTACACAATCGGAAAGTTTGCCTATACCTTCCGATACAGCGCCTATCGCGGTACCTCCATCAGAAGAGCCGGCAGCCGTCAACCCGTTTTTGGCCAAACCCACCGATAAGCCCCTGGTAGCGATTTGCGGCAAACGCAATGGGTATGTGATGGTGGCCGCCAGCCACGAAACCCTGCGTTACGATGACTTGCCGGATGATGTGTTGGTGGCCGCGCTGGCCTGGGCAATTACGCTGGAAGGACTGGGCGCTGAAAAAGTCTACTGGATGACGCTCAGCGAAGTGACGCCGCACCTGCATATTCATCTGTTCCCCCGCTGGCCGGAAGATACGTTAAAAGGCATCCCGCTGTTTGAAAGCCGCGACACGTCGCCACAGCCCGCTTGGGCGGACACCATCCGTGCCGCACTGTCGCAGTGGGCAGCGGATTACGAGATTGAGCTGGTTTAAAGCCTCTGGGATACCCACTCGAATACTCTGTCATTCCCGTGCAGGCGGGAACCCAGGAAAAGTGCGCCAAGGAGTCGGTCAACAAAAGTATTATGGATTAACCCTGACAAAAGCCAGCTTGCCGGCCTGGATTCCCGCCTGCACGGGAATGACAAAGCACCTCCAGACAAGAGGTACCACTCGTCCTGAAACCAACTTGCCAGCTTTACAGGCTAGCTCAGGCCGCTTTGGATGGTTTGCAATGAAAACTCGGTGGGAGTGCGTCCGGTAAAATCGGTTTTCTCGATACACAGAATGCCGCAACGTTCGACTTTATTGAATTGCACATCGGGGTTCAAATATTCCAGATCCACCGGATCGAGCGGCTGCTTGAACAGGTTAATCACGGGCTTCCAACTACCCGTATTGAAGTAATACGCGCTTTTGCTGAGCGGTTGAACATCCGGGATATGCGTATGCCCAAACGCAATCAGGCGATACGCTTTTTCGGCATGCATTTTTTTGGCGGTGCGGTATTGGTACTTGTTGGAATGGGTTTTTCGCACCACCTTGGATGTGAAAAATGAAATAATCGGCAGGATGGCCGGAAGACGCAACGTGGTTTTAATCAGCAAGGTTAAAAATGCTTTGGGCATATGCAGCCGCTTGGTAATCAACTGCGTCATTTTGGGATCGTAAAGAATTTCCGAAATCACTTCGATCAGAATGACACCAACCGATTTTTGTTTGCCGATATTCTCTGGATGGTTTTGATAATGCGTCGCCATTGTCTGAACCCATACCGGCACCAGTGCCACCGGGCGCAGGTATTCGATATCATGCAGCCGGGTGTGCAAAGCGTGAATAAACGCTTCGGAATAACCATTTTCACGCAAACGGTCCAACACGAGATCGACAAAGCGATTAACAACCAGGATGTTAATCACATCGCCCAACGGCGGATCAAAAATGACCGTATGGTTGAACGGATCCAGCAAGTGCCCGTGTTCGATATACAAATCCAGTTCGTCGGACGCAAAAGATTCCACGAACGAAATACGATTTTGTTCGTGTGGATTTTCACTCAGAAATTCGCGAATGAGCTGATGCGTGCTGGGGTATTTTTGCAACAAGCCGTCGTGGTTACCGTAGACGTACACCACTTCGGCAAAGGGATGCTTGATGAGGCGACGGATTTCATCGCACACTGCCCGGTTGTTTTCCAGAATTTCAAGCAGCAGCTTGTGCAAAATAGTTTGCACCTGCCCATCGTCGCTATCCCACGGCATCACATCGTCAAACCAGGAGCCGGTAATATCGAGAATGTCCCCATTCAGGATCAACAAGACTTTATCGTTCGGTTCCATCTCGGCGTTGATGCGACTCAGAAAAACCCGGAAGTTTTTGCGCCGTGGATTTTCTTTTTCCGTCTGGCGATCGTATGGGTGATTATTCAGATGCACATCACTGACGACATACGCCTTCAGCCGTTTATAAGGCGGCTGTTTTCGCGCCTGTTGGATCAATTCCGCCGGTGTCATGGTCATACTCAAATAGCCGCTCTCTTCCACTATTATCAAGGATTTTAGGCTTCCGGGAAAGCACTGCCGACAAATCTCATCCGCCTACAGGACAAAATGAGCGGTTGCTTAGCTTTCCAGCGGCTGTCCGTAGCATCCGGGTAGGGGCCTAGACCAGGCAAAAGTCAGCCCGGCCAGCGTCGTGGGAACCAACAGGCCCGCAGCAAGTCGCCGTCGTTTTGAACCGATTGCCTGCAAGCGGCGTAGCAGGGGTTATCGTTGTTTCCACGCCTGAACTCATCCTTCGATTGTCCCCAAGCAACCAAAAACGCTTCGAAAGAAGCCGTCCTCTCATCATCGACGCTTTATTGAACGTATTCAACGAAATGGTATACCAGAGTCTATTAGACTGTTGGGTGATGATCCTGTGCAATAGATCGGTTTAAATAAAAAAAGAGTGAAGCGTTTTGGCAATTCCCCACGATCCACAATCCTGCACAATGCTGATCAAGCCTTGATTCCTGATTCTCATGCGCTGCAGGTCGGCATGGACCGGGACGACTTTGATGTTCCGTTGTACGAAGAGCTGAGACACTTACGCCTTACGGATTACGAAGAATAAATCTCCTTTGCAAACACTATTTCGCGCAGGGCGAAGCGTCGGGCTTCGTCCTGCGTTTTGGGTTGCAAGCTGCTAAGATAACACTATCGATTATTTTTCGTTTGGCTTTTTCAAAATTAAAAATATGAAACCCATTCAGATTATTTTTCATACGCCCGGCAACACCCTGGGAGAGCTTGAGTCCGTTCTTTCCGAACGAAAATTACCATTCAACTACATCTCCTGCCATGAGCTAGCCGAACGGCATATTCACGCAACAGAAACCGATGGCCTCGTGATTTTGGGTGGATATGAAAGCGCAGCGGATGATGATAAACATACATTTATGCCGCCGGAAAAACTAATGATTCGAAACGCCATTGCCAACAATCTGCCGGTATTCGGCATCTGTCTCGGCTCTCAAATGCTGGCCCGCAGCCTGGGCGCCGTTGTGGAGCGCAACAAGGTGAACGGGCGGGAAGTGAAAGAAGTCGGCTGGACACCTTTGGCACTGAGCGACGAGGGGCAGCGTGATCCGGTGTTATCCAAGCTGGACGGTTTCGCGCAGTTTCAGTGGCATGAGGATACGTTTCATCTGCCACCGGGCGCAGTTCATCTGGCCAGTTCCGAACGTTGCCCACAACAGGCGTTTAAACTGGATAAGCCAGGCAGCCCGGTTTACGGCGTTCAGTTTCATCCCGAAGTAACACCCAAGGGGATTGCCGCATGGCTAAAATCATCGAAGTCTTTATCGAAAGAAGAAAAGACTTCCATTTGGGAAGAGACTGAAAAGTATTATCCCGTCCGGCATCAAGCCAGCCGCCGAATGTTTGAGGCGTTCTGCGAACAATCCTTTTAGAGGGTCGGCGCCGTCACTATCCGTCGGCGTTTATTTTCTTGATCAACTCTTGCAGGGTTGCTTCGGCCTTGTCATTGTCAATCTGGCAGGTGCCGGCTTTTTCATGACCCCCACCGCCATATTGTAGGCACAGCTCGCCCACGTTGGTTTTAGAAGATCGATTAACAATCGACTTGCCGAGCGCAAACACGGTGTTCTGCTGCTTGAGGCCCCAGATGACATGGATGGAAATATTGCACTCGGGATACAAGGCATAAATCAGGAAACGATTGCCCGTATAAATCGGTTCTTCATTGCGAATATCCAGGACAATCAGATTGTTATGGATTTTCACGCAGCGTTCCACCTGCTTCTTGAACAATTCGGCCTGCTCAAAATACAGCTCCACCCGCTCTTTCACATCCGGGTTTTTCATAATCTCGCTGATGTCTTGATCTTTACAGCAATCAATCAGGTCCATCATCAGGTTGTAGTTTGAAATCCGAAAATCGCGGAAGCGTCCAAGCCCGGTGCGTGGGTCCATCAGGTAATTCAGCAGCACCCAGTCTTTTGGGTTGAGAATTTCATCCAGCGTAAACTGCGCGGCATCGGCCTTGTCCACCGCGTCCATCATGCCAGCCCAGCGCGCCGGAAAACGTTCCAGGCCGCCATAGTAATCATAAACAACGCGCGCTGCCGACATCGCCGCCGGATCAATAATGTGGTTGTCTTTCTGATCGTGGTTGCGGAGGGTTTCGCTCAGGTGATGATCGAACGCCATGTGCACGCCGGAAACATACGGCAGGTTGGTCGTGATGTCCCGAGCGGTGATTTCCACTTTACCGTCCTGCATATCCTTGGGGTGCACAAACAGAATGTCATCGATCATATCCATGTGCTTCAACAGCACGGCGCAAACCAGTCCGTCAAAATCGCTACGGGTTACCAGGCGATATTTGGTCGCATTCGATGTCGCGCTCATTCGAGTTCCACCCTCACATTTCAAGCTTAAACCAAGCTCAACACTCACTGAACCCTATTATATAACCTTCCATCCGGCTTCAGCAGTCCCACAAACAAATGAACCCCAAAAACAATTCGGCACGTTCCGAAGCTCATGCGTTTGGAAATTCCAAAATCCGGGCATAACACTTTCGGAAAATCATAATCACCCACAACAACCGGCAGATTCATCCCACCCAGGCCAACGCTCCTGAAAACGAGCGTATTCCACTCAATCTCCGACAGCTCATCCAGAACGAGTAATTCACAGCGTTCGCTTTCGAGCAAAAGACTCATCCCTAAAGGCTTACAGCCGAGTTCCGATCTGAACAAAATGGTTGTTTTTTTAAATTTGATATGAAATAATGACGGGTACTTTTAACTAATGCGTGGAAAGTGACAATATGAGACTTTGGACGGCCCTGGCCAGTGGCTTGGCGTGCGTATCCTTGTGCATGGCGGGAGCCACTTCCCTGCCATCCTTGTTCCCGGAGACTTTTCTGGCGGGTAAAGCCTACATGACGCAAGCCGGTATGGTTGCCGGTTCTAAAGAATATGATGCGGCCTTTGGCGAAAACTGGAACTCGGTTCGCACGTTTCGCCTGATGAACAAACTGGAAAAACCGCTTAAAATCTACATCGAAGCGCGTTCTGACAACCTGTACAAGCCTCACTATCGCGATTACGTGCTGGAAAGCCTGCAAAGCTGGTCGGCGGCGCTGAATGGCCGCCTGACATACACCCTGACGAACAACCCGCGAGAAGCCGACATTACGGTCGGCTGGGTTCCCGCGTTCTCAGATCGTTACGTGGCAGGCCTTACCACCTACAGCATCGGCCATGCGGATGTGCAGATTAAAACCGTGGGCGTGCCGGACAAGGACATCAAGTGCAATATCATCCATGAATTCGGCCATGCGCTGGGTATTTCGGGGCATAGCGCCCATCCCGCCGATATTATGGTGGGCATGCGACGCTGGCAGCGCGGGTCTATTCAGTATGATCCGACGCTATCGCGCCAGGATGTGCATGCCATCCGGCGCTTGTACAGTAACGCATGGCGCAAGGGCGAGGATTTGTACTCTTCGGTCGCGCAAAGTACGCCAATCCCGAGCAGCCCGGTCAGCAGCACCACGACGGACACCAACCCCAGCGGTATTTAAGCGCTTTTAGAACTGATCGGCATGCATTTCTCCCGCACGTGTACCGGCATTCCGGGTGGGTTTCTTTTTCGGAGGAACTCCAAAATCTTCAGGCTGCATACGTCCTGCGCGTGTATCGGAACCCTTTGCATGCTTCTTCTCCGGCGGAAGTCCAAAATCCTCAGGGCGCATCTTGGCTGGACGCGTTGCCGCATCTTTGGCATTTTTCTTTTCTGGAGACAAGCCAAAATCTTCGCGCCGCAACTTGGCTGGGCCGTTTTGCATTCTATCAAAGCTATCTTTCAATTCTTGCCGCGTAACGACGCCATCGTGGTTGTTATCGGATAAAGCCAATCCGGCATACGCTTTGTCTTTTTCCAATGCTTTTACGGAAAGCCCGGTTTCACCGGTTTCTTTTGATGTGGCAAGCTTGCCTTGCTGCTGTTGTTGCTTGTAATAGCCTACCGCCTGCTTATATGGGTTTATACCACTCATAATGTCTATCTCCTCTAACCTACGTCTCTGCACCATTCAGGCAAACAGCCTGCATCCAGTGCTTAAAACTCTATCTCTACCCAGGGTCAGACAACTCAAACAAACCTACTGCATGAATAAAAACATTTTGCAGTACAAAATTGTCTGCCGTTTCTCTGTCATTCCCGCGCAGGCGGGAATCCAGACCAGCAAGGGGCTTTAGTGAGGGCTATCCGGCATTCAAACGAAAAAGACCAATGATAGCTTTGTTCTCAGCCCCTTTGGATGGATTCCCGCCTGCGCGGGAATGACGACAAGCAATTGCTTTCGCGGCACTCTACTTCACCAGTGCCTGGAGTTCTTTGAAATGCGGGTGTTTTGCATTGCCCAGCATTTCAAAGAGAGCCATTTCCACGGATGAAGGAGTCGCCCCGGACTGGAGCATCTTGGCAATGCCAATTTCAGCATCTTTCGCATTGCGCGAAGCCACCGCATCCTGAACCAGATGCACCTGATACCCGCCCATCAGCAACTGATGCACGGTTTGGCTGACGCAAATATGCGCCTCAATGCCGCACACCACGATTTGAGTCCGTTCGGCGGCGGCCAACGCGTTCAGGATAGCCGTATCGCGTCCGCAACCAAAGGCGGTTTTCTCAAACACGATGGTCTCGGGTGAAAAATACCGGCTCAATTCCGGCACGGTATGCCCCAAGCCCTTGGGATACTGCTCGGAGACCACGACCGGTACATTCAGCGTGTTAAACACCTGTAGCAAAATGCCCGTCCGTTCAATCAGGCGGGCATAGTCCGGCATCGCGGACGCAAAACGTTCCTGCACATCGACCACCATCAACAAGGCCTGCTCAGGGGTCAGGAGCCTGGCATCCTGCATCTCACGACCCTCCCATGGCATCCCGTACAGCCTGGATAAATTCATCCGGCGTTTTCATCCGGTAATCACCATGAAGCCCATTGTTGACTGGGACATGGGTTTCAACCTGCTGACGCTCCCCGCTGGGCAGCACCACATAAAAAGACGGGTAACCCGTGGCCCCATAGCTGTCCATCAGGCTTCTCTCGGCTTGTCCGTTGTCCGGCGCAATACGAACGTGCGGATAGTTTTTGACAAACTCGCGCACCTTCGCATCGGAAAGAATTTGTGTATTGAACCGTTTGCAATACGGGCACCAGGATGCGTAAAAATAGACCAGGGCCGGGCTATTCATCGTCTTGACATCCTTCATCGCCCGGTCGTACCCTTTTTGATCTTCGTACCAACCCTGAAACGCAGCCGCAACCTTGCCCTGAACTTCCATCGAACGAGAAACAGCAAACAAGCCCAGCAGGGCAACCACGCCAATCAAGCCAAATAAAAGCCAATCCCCGATGGCGCGCCCGAATGCCGAATGCCGGTTGGGTTGAAATTTCATATCCAGTTCGCCTCAATTCTCTCTGATTTATAGAGGCTTATTATCACACAATCCCGTCACAGGGTCTTGACGATCACATCGCCCGTAATGCGGCACTGACACGACAAACGGTCGTTTTCAGCCAGATAGAACACGGCCTCTTCCACCACCGATTTTTTGCAGATTTGCGCCATGCCTTCAACAATAGTGACAATACAATTGCAGCAGGCGCCCATACCGCCACACCGATCATGAACACTCACATCCAGCAGATGCGCCGCTTCTCGCAGCGTGGTTTCATCATCAATGTCAATGCTTTTTCCACTGGGTAAAAAGGTGACTTTAGGCATGTGTGATTCGCGATTCCGGCAAGATACGGGTCGAAAGCGGAACCATTCGATTCAGGCCGCGTCCACCCGATACTATTATAGAAGCGCCATGCCCCGGAAGGGAAGCATGGACTGCCTCATCCGTTTGAAATGAAAGCATCTTCGAGGTGGCTGATTTCCGCAGGACGTCCGCCACCCGGATAATAAACGCTGATCACATCAAAGCGAATGCCTGTGTCATCGGCCTGTGGGTGGCTCCCCAAAAACGCTTCGGCCAGCAACGCCAATTGCGCCTGCTTGCGTTCGTCCACCGCTTCCACAGGCAAGC
>CAZXUP010000024.1:13804-17757 GCA_964643815.1 uncultured Vampirovibrionales bacterium | reverse complement strand
CCCAGGCCGCCTACCAGTCGGCCTGGGTGGCGTTGCGGTACTGATGGCCAATGGGGACCCCCTGGCTGTCCACGGCCCGAAGAACGCCCGCAGTGGGGTTGTCAACGCGGATGGTGACTTCACCCGGGCCGGACAGGTAATACCGGAGGCCATGCTGCCTTAAAATCTCAAACGCCTGCCGTGGGTCATCCGGCGAAATCTCGTCCAGGCGGGCTTTTTCAAAAAAGGCGTTCATCGGGCTGGTGAGTTCATTCAGGTGGCGCGCCAGTTCGCCCGGTTTTTTCTGGGCCATGTAATACATCACGCTGGAAGAAACACAGGTGGCGCTGGTGTCAACGTTCAGGTCGTTCCAGCGCAACGGCTTGGCGGGTGGTGCTTCCTGACGGCGGTTCAGGCCCGGATTATTGCGAACCTGCAAAATCTGCTGGGCGGCAGTGTCCGAAAGCGGCTTGAACTTTTGCGTAATAAGATAAGGCCGGTGCAGGATTTCGACCGTTTCCTTGACAAGCGTCTTGGCATCATAACCCTTTCCCCGACGCGTGGTGAGCATTCCATATAGCTGGTACAGCGTGGTATGACGGTTGTCGGTGTCCGAATCGTTGAGAACCCCTTGCTTTAAAAGGGTTTTAAATTGCTTTCCGGTTTTTCGATCCAAGGCGTTTTTTACGGTGTTATACATTTTAAGCCGCGCCAGCAGGTTCTCTCCACTGCCGGGAGGGGCTGGCTTTAAGAGGAACCGTGCTAGCTGAAAGGGATGGAAAACGGCGGTTTTAAGCTTTTCAAACAGGCTGAAGTTCAGGCTGGGTTCTGTCTGGCGCTTCTGAAACTGATCGAAAGAGAGGCTCCCCGACCTTGAAAGCGTGTTTTGACCAGTCAGCCCCCCTATGGAAGCCGACGGATAAGCTTGTGACGTGCCCTGAAGCCCCGGAATACTCATTTTCCAGCCCTTGATGCCATGCGAACGAAATCCTGTCTGTGGATATAAAAACGCGTCGTGAGGATTTGGTGTTAGAGGGAAGGATCTTTTTTTATTGTTGGGCGTCTTGTTGGGCTTGTTCAACCAGAGCCTGGATGGCCTGCTGGATTTCGACGGCCATCGCGTCCATATCCGGGTTGCAGGGAACGAGCTTGCCGATACGGACATTGATGCGTGTTTTGCCCTTTTTGCCTTCGGGTGGCGGCGTTTGCACAATAGCCAGTGGTAGCACCGGTACTTTGGCGCTGGTGGCAAAGTAGGCCACACCGCGCTTAGGTTCGTTCATGATGCTGCCGTCTTTTTTGCGGCCCCCTTCCGGAAAGATGCCCAGTGCCCATTTTCCGGTTTTCAATACTTTCAAGGCGGATTTAACGGTGGATAATTCCAGTTTCTCCCGGTTGACGGAGAAGGAGGCCATCAGCCAATTGTAAGTGCGCCACCAAAAACCTTCAAAAAGTTCGGCCTTGGCCATATACGAAATCGGCTGGTAAAACAGGGCGACTGAAACCAGAGGCGGATCGAGGGAGGAGGTATGGTTGCAGGCCGCAATGTACGATTGAAATCCTTTGGGTCTGTTTTCCTGACCCTTGATTTCAAGGCGGTAACGGGTCAGGCAGTAGATCCATATCAGGGTGATGCAGATTGTCTGTGCAACCATGTGCGGCCAGGTGAGCTGGTTATCCAGTATCTGAGCGTAATTTCGGTTTTTTGTGGGGAGATCCATATGCCAAACATACCTGTTTAATTGCCTGCCAAACGGTCGGCTCATCCGAATGATAGCACGATCCCTCCGGGCATTGGATGCGATATAGCGGATGCGTTATAGTGATATGATGGCTAACTTCTTCAAGCACGCGCCTGTTAAGGAAACCGACCAAAAGCGCTTTTTGGATGCGGTGCTTCACAAGCGGCACATGATTCTTTCCGTGCCGTTGGGATATTCCACGGTGTCGTTGTATGCGCTGGCGGCCATGATGAGTGATGGCTTGACGATTGCGGTTTGTCCCGGCAGCCGCCATATCCGGCGAAACCTCGATTATTTCCGCAATGCCGGTTTCAAGTTCCCCGAGATTGCCTACCTGGATGGCACACAAATGCCGCACGAAGAACGGACGATCCAGCAGGAGATCAACCATCACCGGGTGCGCTTGCTGTATGTGACGCCTGAGCGTTTTGTCAGCCTGACGTTCCTGCAAATTCTGGTGCACAACAACATTACGTTTTTGTTGGTTGAAGAGGCGGATCGTCTCCTGCCCGGCGTTTCGGGAGGAACGTCTTACAAAAAGCTTTATAATGACGGACTGGCCCAATTAAGACAGTTGCCGCCCCTGGTGCTGGTGACGCCGCCGATGGCGCCGTTGCGTTTTAAAGAGCTTGGCGATCGCTTGAAGCTGCCGCCGTTGCAACTGGTGCAGATTCCACCGGCGGTGGAACCTCTTGAAATCAAGGTGAAGTGCCTGTTTAGTGAGGCTCAAAAATACCACACGCTGGTGAACCTGTTATCCGGAAGTCCGTCACCGGGTAAAACAGGGCGTCTGGATGGTTTTGGCGCCGTATTGATTCAAACGGCCTTTCCGGCTCAGGCCGAAAAACTGGGGGCTTCTTTGATTGACTATGGTTTTGATCCGGTTTTTGTCGTGCATCACAAAAAGCCTGAAAAAGACCAGCTTCAAGCGCTTGAGGCGGCCAACGCCCTGCCCAATTCCATCATCGTTAATGCCGGTGTGGAGATGCGTCATTGGGACCCTCCGGCTGAGGCGGTATCGCGGGTTGTGTTCTGGACGCCGCCCTTGGGCGTGGATGATCTGATTGTGCAGACCTTTCGCGAGCAGCAAAAACGGGAACCCCGCGAAGCCCGTGAGTCCATGGCACAGCAAACACCGGATGCGCCGGAGCATCCGCGCAGGCAGGGACTGGTGTTTCATACCCGCGAAGATTTTCAGGACGCCTTGAAACGGCTGCAGTTTAGCCGAAAGTTGGATCTGAATGAGATTCAGGAGCACATGACGGCTTTGAAACATTACCGGTGCTGGATTTTATCGGATGGATGCCGTCTCCAAAGTCTGGCCGCGTACCTGCAAGGCACTTCAACCATCGAAGTGCCTTCCTGCGGGTGTTGTGATCGGTGTACGGAAAAACAGACCGCCTGGCCTGTTCTGCGTCGCTGGCTCCGGCGCTGGTGTTTCTGACGAGTTGCATTGCTGCGTTTCTCCCCCGATTGCAGGATATCTGTTGCAGATGCCGTTTATAGCCGGGGGCTATACTATAATGAAGAAAGCGTAAAAGCTTGAGTTAGAGTGGCAGCACGAGTGAGCTGATTCTGTGGATATTACATCACTGCTTGGAGTTTTATTAGGCATAGCGGCTGTTGTTGGGGGCGCTATGCTGGAAGGTTTGCCGATCAGCTCCATTGTCCAGCCGACGGCCTTTATCATCGTGATTGGCGGGACGTTGGGCGCTACGCTGCTGAACTGCACGCTGGAAGATTTGCTCAATTCGATTAAAGGGCTGCCTGTTATTTTTATGGGCGTCAAGGAAAAGCCGGTTGAGGTGAAAGAAATGCTGGTGGGCTTGTCGTTAAAAGCCCGAAAAGAAGGGATTCTGGCGCTGCAAAGCGATATTGCCCAGGTTGACGATCCGTTTCTGAAAAAGGGTCTGGAACTGATGACGGACGGCACCGATCCGCAGTTGCTGCGCGAACTGCTGGAAACCGAACTGCATTTTTTTGAACAGGAAATTACCAACGCCGCCAAGGTCTGGGAAACCGCCGGTGGTTATACGCCTACGGTCGGAATTATCGGGGCGGTATTGGGCCTCATTCACGTAATGCAGAACCTGGATGACCCGTCCAAGCTGGGCGGCGGTATTGCCGTTGCGTTTGTAGCCACCGTATACGGGGTGGGCGCGGCCAACCTGCTGTTTATTCCGCTGGGCAACAAGCTCAAGGGCAATCGTCGCACCACCATTCATACCCGGG
>CAZXUP010000024.1:0-13794 GCA_964643815.1 uncultured Vampirovibrionales bacterium | reverse complement strand
GGCATCCTCTCCATCCAGGCCGGCGACAACCCGAACTTTATCGGGGAAAAACTGAAAGTATTCTTGCACGGGCACGACGATAAGCACGACGCAGCAGCCGAAGGGTAAAGAAGGGGAAAAGGGCAAGGCGGCATGGCCAAAAAGCACAAGCACCCCGAACACGAAAACCTGGAGCGCTGGCTGGTTTCCTATGCCGACTTTATCACGCTGCTGTTTGCCACGTTCACCGCGCTTTATGCCTTGTCGCTGTCTGACGTCAACAAGCTGAAAGACATTGCGGCGGCCATTCGCGAGGGTTTTGAAGAGCAGAGCATCATCAGCGGCATCAACAGTATTTTGCAGGGCAGTAGCCCGCCCAGCCGAAACCCCGACGCGATTGCGCCGGAGAAAGGCTCGGGCGCCGGGGTTGTTGGAAAATTTGAAAGCATGACCTACAAGCCGGGCGAAATCAAAAGTATGCAGGAGATCAGCACAAAACTGGCGCAAGAAGTTCAAAGCCAGAATGATACGTTGCAGAAGCAGAATAATCAGAACAATGGCAATCAGGGTAACGATAAGGATGCCCAGGCTGCCGGGGGTAAAGAAGCGGCGCTCTATACCGGCGAAGGGAACGGCGCAGGCACGGAAGATAAGAACACCGCATTGCGACCGATTGAAGCCTCTGTGCAGCAACGGGGCGTTCGGGTCAGTTTTGACAGCCGGATGCTGTTTGCGCCGGGCAGCGCGACTCTGAAGCAAGATGCCTATAAGTTTCTGGATGGCGTGGCCGCCCGCCTTAAAAAGCTGGACGGCAGCAATGTGATGCACATCGAAGGCCATACGGATGATATTCCCATTTCAACCGCTGTGTTTCCATCCAACTGGGAACTCTCTTCGGCGCGTGCCGGCAGCATTGTGCGGTATTTAATCGAAAAACAGGGCTTCAAGCCACAATCGCTGGTGGCGGTTGGTTACGGGGCATCGCAGCCGATTGCCACCAACAAAACGGCGGAAGGCCGGGCGAAGAACCGTCGCGTGGATATTGTGCTGTACAGCCAGAAAATGAGCAATGTCGTTAATCCGCGCTTGCAGTACCTCAAAGAGCAATCGCTCAAACAGCAGCCACCGTTGGTGACGCGCACGGAGACTGAAAAACCCAAAGAGATTATTCCGGCATTACCGGCTGATAAAGATGGCCCGGTGAAGGTAATCATTAAAGATAAAGACGGCACCGAACGGGTGTTGATTCCCAAAACCGAAGTCAAAATAGACGTGGGCCCGGCGAAAGTGGACGTACTGAAACCGGACGCCAAAACCAAATCGGAGCCATCAAAAACCGACAAGGCGCATGGCACAGAGGGTCATCACTAAGTTTATGGGTTTGGATTCTTGTCATTCCCGCGAAAGCGGGAATCCATTCAGTGGAGAAGCGAATTTATACACCTGGTAGATCCAATCTTCGTGTTTGTTTTCGACAACGGATTCCCGCTTTCGCGGGAATGACAACAGAGCTTTAACTAAAGCCAGCAGGCTGGCTGCGGGAATGACAGGTTTGGGAAGGTGCCGGTTGAATATCTACCGGGTGGCGGTGCGTTTTTTCAGCTTGTTGTAATGCTTGGTGAAGCCTTCCGAATTGAGCAGGTTGGGCGATAGCATAATGGCCGTGTCATAGGCGGCTTTGGCTTCAGGCCATTGTTTGAGTTGCTCATGCGTGTCGGCTAACCGCAAATAGGCGTTGTCGCCTTGCCGATAAATACGAACCGCTTCCTGGTATTTGGCGAGGGCGCCCGTGTAATCTTTCGCGCCAAAAAGCTGGTTTCCTTCGGTCACTTTTTGGGTGGCCAATGTTTGTTTGGCGGCGATGCGCTTCATGGCGGTTTCCAGGTCGGGTGAGGGCGATAGTTCATACGCGCGTTGATAGAACAGGCGCGAGAATGTCAGCTCTTGCACCAGCAACAACCGATCCGCCAATTGTGCGTATTCTTCCGCCGAAAGCCCGTCCACGGCCTCCAACTTTTCAGCCGCCTTGGCGTAGTTCCCCAGCAAAAAATATGCTTCGCCCGCAATGGATGGATCTTGTGCGCCGACCAGCAACATCACGTCTTGGCGAGCAGTGGGTGTCAGTTCATGTTGCATCGCAATCCGCAGTTTGGCTTTATCCAGCAAGCGGGCTTCGGCGTTGGGTTGAAGCTGCAGCGCTGCTTCTACAGCTTGAAGATCGCGTGTCAGCTCCGAATTGGACTGGCTAGGTTGGCTGGGCAGGTAAAATGCTTTCAGATAATGTAAACCGGCAATCGCGCTGAAAGCCTCGTTTTGGGTGTCGGGTTTATCGGGTTGCAAGGCCAGCAGTTTGTGCCATTGATTTAAAGCCACATCAATTTTTTCGGCGCGGGTGTTTTCGCGGGCTTGGCGATACAGGTCATTTAAAATATCCGGGTTGAGCGCCACTGCCCGTTGGTAGGCCTTCTGAGAGGCTTCCGGCTGGTTGATGCTGGCATGCAGCTCGCCCAGTCGCAACCACACCTGGGCATCCCGAGGCGTATACGTGGCCAGGGTTTGATAATGCTGCGCGGCTTTTTCAAGCTGACCCAGCTTTTCGGCCTGTGTGGCCAAAAAGTAATCGCGCTCCGGCATGCGACCGTAATCCAGTTGCTCCGATTTTTCCGCATACTGCATGGCTTCGGCGGGATGATTGGCCAACGCCAGCAACTGGGCCGTCAAAAAATAACTGGTCGCATCCTGCGGATTGAGTTCGATGGCATGCAGCGCGGCGTTTTTGGCGCGGGCCAAATCTTTTACTTTAATGTAAAAACGCACCATGGCCTGATGGGCGGGTAAAAAAGCCGGATCGTTTCGCAAGGCTTTTTCCAGCAGTTGTTCGGTGGCAATCATGTCGTTTTGTTGCATTTTCCACTCGGCCAGATAGGTCAGCACGGTCGGATCATCGGGCGAAATCGCTTCGGCCTGACGGAAATGCTCTTGCGCCAGTGCGTGGTAATCCCGGTTGTTATCAGCCACTTTACCGGCGGGAGAATTGGACCAGAGCTGAAACAGTCTTCCTAAGTGGGCGGCGGTCTCGCCCGATTCGGGATGCTGGGCCAGGGCTTTTTCCAACATGCTGCGCGCTTTTTCGTATTCAAAGCGTCGCATCGAAATTTCGGCCAGGGCCAACCGGGCTTGCAACGAGGTTGCATGTTGCTGGAGATAAGCCTGATAGATGGCGGATGCCGCATCCACGCGTCCGGTTTTCAAAAAGTCCCGCGCTTTATCAAGCGCCGGATCCGCAGCCGCCGGAATTTGCAGGGATACCAGCAATCCCCATGCCAGCAAGCCGCGCACCACCATCCAATCCCTTGATCGGAATCGTGGTATTATCAGGAGGGTAGAGAAAATAGTTGCCAACGTTTGACCTGCCAGACCGTTTATTCTTTAATAATACTGGTTCCCTGATTTTAGATCAGCTTTTACGGGCAGAACATCCATAATCAACTGAAACGGGAATCAGAGACGGGTCTTCAAGTCAAATCCCCTTCTGCGAAAGCACTTGTATGAGACATTTGGAGAAGATCGAGAACAGGCTATGTATTTAACAGGCTACGCACTGCTGCTTTTACTGTTTCTCTTTGCGGGTATTACGCCGTTTTTGCTGATGGGTTTGTCCCAGATTGTTCAGGTGAAGTATCCTTCAGCGCTTAAATCCACTTCTTACGAATCCGGTATGACACCTTTTGGTGAAGCGCACGTCCAATTTGATGTCAAATTCTATATGTATGCCCTGCTGTTCATCCTCTTCGACATTGAAACCATCTTTCTGTTCCCCTGGGCCGTCTCGTTTGACGAGCTGGTCAGAACGCAAGGACTGTTTCCCATCGTCGAGATGTTCATCTTTATCGGTATTTTGTTGCTGGGTCTTGTGTATGCCTGGCGGCGCGACGCCCTTCGGTGGCAGTAGGGAAAAGGAGAAGGAGTTCGTCTTATGGCCTTCACAGACAAAGTGGTCGAAGGAATTCAGGATATGTTGGAGAGTTCCGGCATTCTCGTCACCACGATCGATGCGGTCTACAACTGGGCGCGTTCCAATTCCGTCTGGCCGATGACGTTTGCGACCTCTTGCTGCGGCATCGAGATGATGTCGACCTCTGCGTCCAACTTCGATATTTCCCGCTTCGGTTCCGAAGTGTTCCGCGCCACGCCGCGTCAATCCGATTTGATTATTACCGCTGGCACCATTACGCATAAAATGGCGCCCGCACTGGTTCGTTTGTACGAGCAAATGCCCGAGCCGAAATATGTGATTGCCATGGGCGCCTGCACCGTCACGGGTGGCATGTACGAGAACGATTCGTATTCCGTGGTGCGCGGTGTGGACCGGTTGATTCCGGTCAACGTGTATGTGCCGGGTTGCCCGCCACGGCCAGAAGCGTTGCTGGATGCCTTGATCCAGTTGCAAAAGCAAATCCGCACCGAGTCGATTGTGGATCGTAAAAAGCGGGCGGCGGAGCACGTGCCCCGGGTCACCTTCGGCCCAGGCGAAGTGTTGTTGCCCAAGGAAGGTCAGCCGAACCTGCGTTGGGGTGTGCAAAAAGAGGCATACCCGGTTGAAGAATTGCAGGCCGAAGGCAAAATAGCGTTAGTCAGAGGAAACATCAAGTACCGCCATGAGCGAAGAGACGAAAGAGAACGGCAGCAAGCCTGAGGCACCGGCAGCATCAGCTGCTCCTGCTGCAAAACCTGCGGCTGCCGCTGCTGCGCCGCCACCCCCGCCGCCCGAACCGGGTGAGTATGGCAAGGCCTTGGACTCGGCTGGGTTTTCGGTCAAGCATTTGGGGCCGGACGCGTTGGGCAACGAAATGATGGATGTGCCCGCCAAAGATGTGCTGCGAGTTGGGCAAGAGTTGCGCGACAAGCACGGCTTCGATTTGTTGCTTTCCTGTACGGGGATTGACTGGCGTGATCGCCTGGAGTCGGTATATCACCTGCACTCCACCAAAACGCACAAGTATCTGGCGATCAAAGTCACGGCCGAAAACGAGCATTCACCCAGCTTGGTGCCGGTATGGCCTGCGGCGGACTGGCATGAGCGCGAGTCGTATGATTTGGTGGGTATTCAGTACGACGGCCACCCGAACCTCACGCGCATCTTGATGCCGAGCGACTGGCTGGGCCATCCGTTGCGGAAAGATTATAAGGTAGATGACCCGCGCCTGGTCTGGAACGAGCGATAGTCGGAAGAGAATTGGAACGCTGACGATGAGTACGATGGAAATTCCCGGAGTTTATACCGAACAGGGCCTGAAGACCGAAGACCTGGTGGTCAATATTGGTCCGCAGCATCCCAGCACGCACGGCGTGTTGCGTTTGGTAACCACCCTCAACGGTGAAGTGGTGAAAGACATGGAGCCGGTGATCGGTTACCTTCACCGCAGCAAGGAGAAAATGGCGGAAACCCGCTCCTACTTCCAGTATCAACCGACGCTGGATCGAGTGGAATATCTCTCCTCTTTCTACGATCACTATGTGTATGTTTCTTCGATTGAAGCGATCGCCAAGCTGAAAGTGCCCAAGCGTGTTCAGTACATCCGGATGATCACGATGGAGCTGAACCGGATTACCTCGCACTTGCTGTGGTTTGGTACGTTTCTGCTGGACTTGGGTGCCACCAGCCCGCTGTTTTATGCCTTCCGCGAGCGTGAGGATGTCTTCAAGCTGTTTGAGGACTTGACCGGCGCGCGGATGATGTACAACTACTATCGCTTTGGTGGCGTCAATGCCGATCTGCCGGTCGGCTGGATTGAAAAATGCCGCCGCTTGATGAAAACCCTGCCGGATCGTTTTGACGAGTACGAAGCGATTGTGAGCAAAAACCCAATCGTTCTGGATCGCACGGTGGGTATCGGCAAGCTGGATTATGACACCTGCATGAGGTATGGTGTGACCGGTCCGAGCCTGCGAGCTGCTGGCCGTCCGTTGGATTTGCGTAAAGACCAGCCGTATTGCTGCTATGACGAAGTGCAGTTTGATGTGCCGGTCGGCAAGCACGGCGACGTGTATGACCGCTACCTGGTGCGGATGGCCGAGATGCGCGAGTCGGTGAAAATTGTCCTGCAAGCCCTCGATCAGATTCCGGGTGGCGATACGCAGAACATCCGCAATAAAGAGGCCGAAATTGACGCGGCCCGCAGCGCTGCGAAAGAACGCGGCGACGATCCGAAATTGCTTCCCGGTCTGGACCCGGATTGGCTCACCCAGGGACAGAAGATTAACCTGATGATTTACAAGCCCCCGGCGGGCGAAGTCTTTACGGCCTGCGAATCGCCGCGCGGCATGCTGGGTTGCTACATGGTCAGCGACGGGACGCCCAAGGCGTATCGCCTCAAGTGGCGCGGAGCTTCGTTCTCCAACCTGTCCGTGTTGCCTGAGCTGATGATTGGAAATTTGTACCCCGACCTGATGGCTATTTTCGGTAGCCTGGATGTGATTTTGCCGGAGGTGGATCGTTAAGATGTATCACACGGATTGGTATGCAAGCTGGTTGCCGAATCTGATTCATCAGATTGGTTTGATGTTGGGCCAGGAGTGGGCGCTGCCGGAAGGTGTGTTGCTGCTTATCTGGTCGATCATTGTCTTTACGATGTTGGCCATTCTCGGACAAGCCGCCGCCATCATCATGGTATTGATGGAGCGCAAAGTCTTGGCATGGCTCACCCAGCGCAAAGGCCCCAACCGAGTGGGTCCGTGGGGCGCGTTGCAAACACTGGCCGATGGCGTGAAATTGCTGTTTAAAGAGGATATTATTCCGAAAGACGCCAACGCGTTCCTCTTCACCATTGCGCCTGCGGTGTTCTTTTTGCCCGCGTTCGTGTTTTATGCGCTGATTCCGTTTAACGAGCAACTGCTGGCGGTGGCCTTGCCTGCCGGAGCCTTGTTTGTCTTTGCCATCTCCTCCATTTCGGTGGTGGGTTTGGTGCTGGCCGGTTGGGCATCCAACAACAAGTATTCGTTGCTGGGTGGAATGCGCAGTGCGGCGCAAGCCATCAGCTATGAGATTCCGCTGGTAATGGCCGTGTTGGCCGTGTGTCTGTTTACGGGCAGCATGAACATTGCCGAGATTGTGAAAGCCCAGCAAGGCCCGCTGTGGAACTGGTTTGCGATTTTCCTGACCCCGGTCAGCCTCGCCATCTTCTTTATTTCGTCTCTGGCGGAGGTCAACCGGATTCCGTTTGACTTGCCGGAAGCCGAAAGCGAGCTGGTTAGCGGGTATAACACCGAGTATTCCGGTATGAAATTCGCGCTGTTCTTTCTGGCCGAATATGCGGCGCTGTTTGCGATGAGCGCACTCACTGTCGCCTTCTTCTTTGGTGGTTACTATTCGCCATTGGGATTCTTCCTGGTTGAGAAGTTCATTCCCGTGACCGATCCGGCTTCACTGTCTTTGGTGCAACTGGCTGTGCAGAGTGAGCAGCTCTTCTGGTTCCTGATGAAAACGTTCGTCTTCATCTTCCTGGCAATGTGGGTGCGGGCGACGTTGCCACGCCTCAAGCCCGATCAGCTCATGGGCTTTAGCTGGAAATTCCTGATTCCGTTGTCGCTGCTGAACATCTTTGTGATTGCAATCGGCAAATACTTCTTTATCAAGGACAATCCGGGGCAAGGTATTCTGCAAAACCTGCCCATCCTGCAAACCAGTACGGATTGGACACTGTGGGTTATCTGGGCTGCCGCATCAGGAGTGGTGTTCTACCTGTTCTTTTTCCTGATGAGCCGGCTGCTCACTGAAAAACTGGAAGCGAGGTTAGCGCGCCGATGAATACTGAACTCTCAAATAGCGAAGCATTAAAAGGCAACCGTGTCATCGAAGGCATAAAGGCCATCGGGCAAGGCATGTCTACCGTGTTGGGCCATTATTTCCGCCCGCCGGTCACACTGGAATACCCCGAAGTGATGCCCGATCTTAGCGATCGCTTTCATGGCCGCCTGACGTTATTGACGAAATCGGACGGAACCGATTTGTGCGTGGGCTGTCAGGCGTGCGCGCGGGTGTGTCCCTGCAACGATTTGATTCAGATCGAAATGCACCGGGATGCCAACAAAAAGCCGGTGATTGATGTGTTCACCATCGATATGGGCCGTTGCATCTTTTGCGGCAACTGCACCGAAGTATGCCCGGTGGATTGCATCAAGATGCTGCCTGACTTTGAATTGTCCGATTACTCGCGCGAGGCGCTGGTGTTGGATAAAAAAGATTTGACGCTGTCCGGCGAAGAGTCGGATCACTGGCGTTTGGTGCGCGGTATGGAACCGCTTGTGGAATAAGCTAAGCCGAAACAGGCTCGGCTGAGGTATAGAGGAACCGAAGTTCATGGTTGATAGCATCATATTCTGGGCGTTTGCCATCGTCTCGATTACGGCGGCACTGGGTGCGATTACATGTCGTAGCATCATCAATGCGGCGCTTTGCCTGATCGCCGTGTTTTTCTCGATTGCGGGTTTTTTCCTGCTCAACAACGCCGATTTTCTGGCGATTGCCCAGATCATTATCTATGCGGTCGGCCTCACCATCATTATGCTGTTTGCCATTATGTTTACCGGCGATAAAGCGTTCGCCAAAAATCCGGACAACCGGAATTTTCGCCTGGTGAACCGCGTGGTGGCAGTCTATGCGGTGGCCTTGTTGTTCTGGCTGGTCAGCAAGCTGTCGTTTGCAGGTGCGTTTGGCCCTGGCCCCGAAATTGGCGGTATATTAGCGACGAAAGGCAGCACGCCAGCCCTGGGGCTTCTGCTGTTTAAAGATTATGCCTTGCCGTTTGAGTTGGCCTCCATTTTGCTGCTGGCGGCCATGATTGGCGCGATTGTGATTGCCAAGAAGCGCTTTACAGGGTCATCTGAAGACTTGCAAGGCGAAATGCGTTTGCCGCTGGATACCAGCAGCGCGCCGTCGGAAGAAGCGAGCGCCGCGTGGCAGGCCGAGCGTATGGGCGCATCACCCGAAAGCGCTGTGCCCGAAAACAAGTCAGATGAACCCGTGGGAGCCAAGTAAGATGCCGGATTTCATTACGCATGTTGGATTGATGCACTATGTGGCTGTGGCCACCCTGTTGTTCGTCATTGGTTTGTTGGGCGTGCTGACGAATCGCAATATCATCCGCGTATTGTTGGCGGTCGAACTGATGTTGGCCGCTGTGAACATTAATCTGGTGGCTTTCAATAATTATCTGCAGCCTGGCGTCCTGAGCGGCCAGGTGTTTGCCATTTTTGTATTGGTGGTTTCCGCTGCGGAAGCTTCGGTTGGCTTGGCAATGGTGATTGCGCTGTATCGGGCGCGCGCCACCGCGGATATCGAGAACTATAACCTGTTGAAATACTAGGAGCTGGCGACACTATGTGGTTTATTGATCCGAATACCGTCTGGATGGTCCCTCTGTATCCGCTGCTGGCCTTTTTTATCATTGTGCTGGGACGGGCTTTCGGGCGCACTCAAGGCTTGTTTGCCAAAAAAGAAATCTGCATGGTGCTGACGCTGTTGGCTACCTTCCTGGGCTTTTTGCATACGTTGGGAGCAATGGGCGCCGTTAATGGCCGCCCGGAGTTTGCCCTGGAGCGCAATTGGGTGTGGCTGCAGGCGGGCGATTTCAAATTGTCGCTGGGCTACCTGCTCGATTCGATGTCGGTGATGATGCTGTTTGTCGTCACCTTTATCAGCTTCTGGATTCAACTGTATACGCATGGCTACATGAAGCATGATGCCGGTTATGCCAAGTTTTATGCCTATCTGGCGTTGTTTAACTTTTCCATGCTGGGTTTGGTGCTCAGCACCAACCTGTTCCAAATCTATATTTTCTGGGAACTGGTGGGCGTGAGCAGCTACCTGCTGATCGGCTTCTGGTTCACCCGTCCGTCGGCTGCGGCTGCGGCGGTGAAAGCCTTCCTGATGAATCGGGTGGGCGACTTTGGTTTCCTGTTCGGGATTTTGGGCTTCCTGTTTTTCAGCTATCCGTTCTGGTCTTCGTTTCTGTCTACGCATCCCGAAATGGCGATGCTGTCGTTTCGCGCCTTGCCCGCGATGGTGGAGCCGGTGCTGACACAGGCTGGTCCGGCGCTGTTTACGATTATTGCCCTGCTGGTCTTTATGGGGCCGATGGCCAAAAGCGCCCAGCTGCCTTTGCATACCTGGCTGCCGGATGCGATGGAAGGCCCGACGCCGATTAGCGCCCTGATTCATGCGGCCACGATGGTTGCGGCGGGTGTGTATTTAATTGGCCGTGCGTATCCTATTTTCGAAGCTTCCCCCAATGCCATGCTGGTGGTGGCGATCATCGGCACCTTAACGGCGGTTGTGGCCGCGACCATTGCCTTGACGCAATACGACATCAAGAAAGCGTTGGCGTATTCCACCATGTCCCAGTTGGGCTTCATGGTGGCGGCGATGGGTGTCGGCGCGTTTACCGCGGGATTGTTCCACCTGTTTACCCACGCGTTTTTCAAGGCGATGCTCTTCTTGTGTTCCGGTAGCGTGATTCACGCCTGCGAAGACGAGCAGGATATGCGCCAGATGGGCGGTTTGGCCAAGAAACTCCCGGTGACGCATTGGACCTATCTGATTGGCTGTCTGGCGATTTCCGGCCTGGGCTGGACGGCGGGCTTCTGGTCGAAAGACGAGATTCTGGCTGGTGCGCGGGAGTATGCGCCGGCGCTTTATATCAGCTTGTTTATCACAGCCGGGTTGACGGCGTTCTATATGTTCCGCACATATTTCCTCACCTTCTTGGGCGAATACCGCGGCAAGGCTCATGTGCATCACGAAGACCCGGTCATGACGACACCGCTGGTGGTGCTGGCGATTCCTTCTCTCTTTATTGGCGCCCTGATGTCGGGTTCTGTTCCCGGTTTCCTGCCGACGTTCGGTAATTACATTCGTTACGGGCATGCTGCGCATGCCGAGCACCACACGTTCCTGCAGGCGATTACCTCTGATATCGGCATGACCTCCCTGGTGGTTGGCGCTGTCGGGTTGTTGCTGGCGGCGTTTTTCTACCTCAAGCGCCCGGACATCCCCGAGAAGATCAAAAACGCGCCGTTCTTCTCCTCGGCGTTCAGTCTGTTTTCCAAAAAATGGTACTTTGACGAGATCTATCAAGGGTTTGTGGATCGCGTGTACCTGGCGTTTGCGCAAGGTTCTGCCGAGTTTGACCGGAAGGGCATTGACGGTGCGGTTAACTGGACCGGTCGTTCGGTGATGGGTTCCGGTTATGCGCTGCGCCTGTTGCAATCCGGGCAAATCCAGACGTATGTGGCCATCATGCTGTTTTCGGTGGTCGTGTTATCCCTCTTGTTGTTCTACTGGTTACTGTAGAACCCAGTAGTAAAGGAGCCTAAGGTCGTGAATTTTTTAGTCGAACATTACTGGACGGTGCTGATCTTCCTGCCATTGATTCTGGCGTTTATTGTGCCGCTGATTCCCGAAAAAGACGGCGGTAAAAATATTCATTACTTTGGTATCGCAGGATCGGTTGTATTGTTCCTGTACTCGGCCTTTGCCTGGAACAGCTTTGTCATTCCGCGCGCGGAAACCATTTCCTGGATTCCGCAGCTGGGCATCACCTATGCCTTGGGTGCGGATGGCTTGAGCTTGACGCTGGTCTTCCTGACGACCTTCTTGCTGATGATGGCGACCATTGCCAGCTATACGTCCATTAAAACCCGGCTCAAGCTGTACTACTCCATGCTGTTTATTCTCACGACCGCGGTGCTGGGGGTATTTCTGGCGCGCGATACGTTCTTATTCTTCCTGTTCTGGGAACTGGAACTGATCCCGATGTACCTGTTGATCGCCATCTGGGGCGGTCCTCGCCGGGATTATGCGGCGATTAAGTTTGTGCTGTATACACTCTTCGGTTCGGTCTTTCTGGTAGCGGGTCTGCTGGCCCTTTACTTCCACGCCAAGTCCCTGCCCGGTGTCGATCCGACGATGCTCTTCCACTTCAGTACGGTTCAGTCGTCCATTGGTCACAACCTGCCGTTGCTGTCCCAGGTGCTGATTTTCGTAGCGCTGTTCACCACGTTTGCGGTCAAGCTGCCGGTGGTTCCCTTCCACACCTGGTTGCCGGACGCGCACGTGGAAGCGCCAACCCCCGTCAGTATGCTGCTGGCCGGTATCTTGCTGAAGATGGGTTCGTACGGGATGCTGCGTCTGTGTTTTGAGTTTCTGCCGGATGCGGCTCGCGTTGCAGTGCCGTATATTGGTTTGCTGGCTGTGATTAATATTGTGTACACGGCGGGTGTCGCGCTGGTGCAAACCGATCTCAAAAAACTGATCGCCTATTCCAGCGTGTCACACATGGGTTTTGTGCTGCTGGGCCTGGCTGCGCTCAATGCCGCCGGTTTCAACGGGGCTGTGTTTGTCATGTTCGCCCACGGTTTGGTCAGCGCCGCGCTCTTTATGTGCGTAGGCACGTTGTACAACCGAACCCATACGCGTCTGATCGCCGATTACGGTGGCTTCGGCAGCCAGACGCCGATCATTTTCTACTTCTTTATGTTCATGTCGCTGGCCAGCTTGGGTTTGCCGTTCCTCGTCAGTTTTGCCAGCGAAACATTGGTGTTTTACGGCGCGTTCATTTCCAATGCGTTTAAAGAAATTACGCTGCTGGGCCTGACGCTTCCCTGGAGCATTCAGGGTGTTACGTTTGTCTCTGGCTTGGGTGTTGTGATTGGCGCGGCGTATCTGCTCTGGATGCTGAAACGCGTTTTCTTCGGACCCATTCAAGAGCGCTGGACTAAGTTGCAGGACGCCAACGCCAGCGAAGTGTTTGTTTTGGCCACCTTGGCATTGCTGGTTCTGGCCTATGGCGTTTCGCCGCAGTGGATTATGCGTCGTTTTGAGCCGGATGTCACCGGCATCGCAAAGCGCTTTGAGGCTTTCAACTCGCCGGTGGCTGTTGACAAGCCGTCACATCAGGCGTCGTTATTAACCGCTATCACCACAGGAGCGAACAAAAAATGAAGATGGGTTTTCACAAAGCCGCGATTGGAACCGGTCAGTCCACCTGGGTGATTGCCCTGGTTGCCATGTTGCTCGTGTTTGGTGGCGTAAGCTGGTTTTTCCTGCAAGAAATGTCGAATCCGAGTGGTGGTTTGCGTATTTTCATGGAGCAGACCAATCTGGGCCTGCTGGCGCCTGAAGTGATGTTGACCATCGTGATTGTGGCTTGCGTGCTTTGGGTGTCTTTCAGCAAAACCCAAGAGGAGCGCCAGGAGCTGGTTTGGTGGCTGGCTACGGTTGGTACGGCGCTTACGCTGGGTTGCCTCATCATGCATTTCTTTCTGTTTTACGCACAAGGCGGCGAGTGGCAGAACCGGATGGTTTTTTCCACGATTTTCAACGCCGATTTGTTCAGTTGGATCATTCGCGCCTTGCTGGTGTTTGGAACGCTGCTGGTGCTGTTGTTCTCCCGGCAGTTCATTGATGAGAAGATCGAGGTGTCCGGCGAGTTGTACATCCTGATGCTGAGCGCCCTGTTGGGCGGTATGCTGTTGAGCGGTGCGACTGATCTGATCATGCTGTTTGTTGCCCTGGAAACGCTTAGTATTTCCTCGTATATTCTGGTGGCGTATGTGCGTGGCAACACCTTCAGCGCCGAAGCGGGCCTGAAGTACCTGCTGTACGGCGGTGTCGCGACCGCTGTTTTGTTGTATGGGCTTTCCATTCTGTATGGCATCTCAGGCGGTACCTATTACGGCAGTATTATCACGGCGCTGGCTGCAAATCCGCCGGTGCATCCGTTGGTGTTGGCCACGATGGTCATGATGATTCTGGGC
>CAZXUP010000023.1:4628-17801 GCA_964643815.1 uncultured Vampirovibrionales bacterium | reverse complement strand
TGCTGAATGGCATGAACAACCTCGGGAATGGTTTGAGGAGACTCGGGAATGCAGCGGAGTTTCACAATTTTGCCCTTGGCTTCGGGAATCATGGATTCGCCTTCCACCACGGCGCCGTCTTCCATTTCCGCCACCAGCCTGATGTTATCGAGCGTGGATGGCAGAACGCGCCCAGAAATGTTGAGGACCTTGGAGGATTCTTTAATGGCCGAAAACATATCGCCCGTGATCTGGCACATGGCCGTTAAAAACAAGTTGCCAAAGCTATGCCCTTCCAGGCCAGAACCGGTTTTGAAGCGGTATTGAAACAGGGCGGTGATCAGTTGCTCCTCATCGGCCAGGGCCGCGATACAGTTGCGGATATCGCCCGGCGGAATAATATTCTGCTCCTGGCGCAAACGACCCGAACTGCCGCCGTCATCGCCCACGGTGACAATGGCGGTGATGTTGGACGTGTAATGCTTTAAACCACGAAGCAGCGTGGAAAGCCCAGTGCCGCCGCCAACCGCCACAATGCGGGGACCATGGATCAGCTTGTTCTGGCGATACAGCGCCTCCAGCAGGTTGGCGTCCCGGCCTTCATGCTGCAAAGCCACCCGAACCGTCGTGTAGGCTTTACGAAAGCCAAAATAGCAAAGCCCCAGGCCAACGGTAAACAGCATTGGCCCGCTCACCGGCGAGGGAAACAGCTTGGCCAGCTCTTTCAAGGTGTCGATGGCAAACGTGACCGGTTGCAGGTTCAGCAGTAACGCTCCCCCCAAAAAGAGGCAAACCGCGCCAAGCGCTGCAATGCCGATCCATCGTTTAATCGACAACCCCGGTAGCAGCCAAGTCGCCAGGCGCGGAAATTTCAACATGGTTTAAGTCTTTTCTCCTGCTGGGCAGGTGGAATTAGGCTCGACAGCTTTTCCTCCCCATCTTAGCATTTCCCGGTGGTTCATGACCACGTTGAATGCGGGGCGATGCTTTTTGAGGTAGGTTGCAAGCTCTTCCGCCATGCAAACCGAACGGTGCTTGCCGCCGGTGCAACCAACGGCAATGCTCAGTCGGGTTTTGCCTTCGGCCTGATACAGCGGCAGCATATCGGCAACCAACGCAGACCATTGATCAAAAAAGCTGCGCGCATGGGCCAGATTGAAAATGAAATCGCGCACGGGCTTGTCCTTGCCGTTCATCGGGCGCAGGTTTTCGTCGTAAAACGGATTGGTCATAAACCGCATATCAAACATCAGCTCGGCATCCTGCGGCGCACCGTATTTAAAGCCGAACGTGGTGATGTACACCGTGAATTCCTGGTTTTCAATCGGCAAACCCAGCACCTTGGCAATTTTATGCCGCAACTCGATGGGCGTGGTCGTGCTGGTGTCAATCGAATAATCCTTAAGTTCCTTCAGCGGGGCGTGCAGTTTTTTCTCGGCGGCAATCGCAGGCTCCAGACCGCCTTTTGAGTTGACTTCTTCAAACGCGTGCTTTTTCTCCGAATCCAGATAACGCTGCACCAGTGTTTCCACCGGCGCATCCAGCGTCAAAATTTTCAGGCTGGGCAGATTTTGCTTCAGCGTTTCAATGGCCTGAACAATCGCCGCGCTATCGGCATCCGGCCCGATGCGCAGCGAAAACGCCACCGGCGTTGTGCCTTGTGTGAGCGGAATGATCGTATTGTGCAACTGTTGCGAATCGACGCCCGCCAGCGTCAGGAAGCCAAAATCTGAAAAAATATCGAGTGCAGCCGTAAGCCCGGAGCCGCCCGGACCTAAAACCAGGAAATGCTTAGGCGATGCGTCTACAGCCATCCCGATGCCCCCGCGCTTGCCAAGGGCAGAGCGACCGGTTGCACCAGCAGGTTGCCGATTCGTTCCGCAACATCACTACACTGCGGCAGAATCGGGCTGATGTGGATGGTTTTGAATTGCGTCGGCACGGATTTACCGTCCTCGGTCGTCACAGCGTTCTGATGAATCAGTTGTTTGGCCTGATCCATGACGCCTTGAGGTGGTAAAAACTCCTGAATACGGTGAGTTGCCAGCTTTCCGTCAGCCGTATAGCGCTTGCCCAGGTAAATCTCGGGCGCAACCTGCAAGCCTACCTCTTTTTCAACTTGTTGCAGCACATCTCCAGCGGGTCCAATGAGCGTGAACCAGGCGTTGATTTTGTGCAGCGCCCGCGCAACCGTAAGCGCCACCTTGGGATTGTTGACGAACGCCGTGTACAGCGCGCCATGAGGACGAATATGCTCGATATCCAGATTTTCGGATTGCAACAGCGCCCGAAACGCGCCGATTTGCACGTAAATCCAAGCGGTCAGCTCTTCTTCCGACAAATCCATCGCTTCATATCCATAGCGGGCCGGGTCGGGATAGCCAATGTGTGCGCCAATCACGCAGTTAAAGCGCTTGGCCTGGCGAATGGCCTCCAGGATTTCCATCGGGCTGCTATCATGCACGGCGCAAGGAATGCTGACCGAGGTGACGAAATTGAGCAGTTCGTAGTCGGTCTTTTGAAAGTACGCCAAATCGCGGCTTTGTCCGAGATCGGTGTTTAAATCGACGAAACGCTTCACCTTGTGGTTGATCAGGATTTTTCTGGCTAAATCGGTTGTTTTGGGCATGGTGGACCTATTCTCTCTTTAAGGGTCGAATTTGTTCATCTTAATGCAAAGTCTCCGGTTTTAAAAACCTCTGGCGCGGATAGGGGTGTTTAGTACAGAACAAACCAAAGGCTCAAACGCAGTTGGCGGACCAATCCCAGAAAGACCGCCGTTGCCAGGATATCGTAAGGCAACGTTTCTACCGTCAGGCGCAACAGTCCGCCGGGCAGATCGAGCCAGGCGCTTTGGCCTGCAAACGACAAACCCAGCCAGTAGACAACACCGATGATATGCAGCATCAGCACGGCAACCAGCGTCAGCTTCACAATCTTCAACGAACGGCTCAGGTGCTCATGCCGACTGTCTCGTTTATGAAAAGCCTTGTGAAACGACTGGCCCAGAAAGCAAGCCGAGACCAGCATGCCCAGCAAATAGCCAAAACCGGGTTCCAGCAGGTAACCCCAGCCGCCACCGTTGGCAAAAACCGGGTAGGCCGTCAAGCCAATCAGCAAAAACAGTAAAACAGATGCGGCGCCCATAAAGGGACCGAGAAAGGCGCCAATCATCAAGGCCAGGGGAAGCTGAAAGCTATACCGCAACAAGACGGGTTCAATCGCCTGCAAGTGCAGCGGACTGGGCAACGGCACAATCACAAAGCCCATCATCACCAACAGCAACGTGCACAAAAGCCCCAGCAGAATGCCGTTGAGACTAAGCCGGGGCGGATAGGACACCCGGTGGAACAGCGTTTTGGCTGGAGGGGCCGAAATCGTCTCATTCCAGGACTCTTGCAAAGACTCCGGTCCGACGCCGTGAATGGGAATAACGCTATCCGGGTTGATTGGCGTAGTCATCAGCTTCCAAATCCCTCCGGAAAACCACCCAGTCGCTCTTCCAAACTTTTTTTCAGCCGCCTGTACAAGCTGCGAAACTCCTCGGAGGAAATATCCGGCGTGGTCATAATCAGGGCATCTTCCTGGTTATCCTGGTAATACCGGGGCCGGACGCCCACAGAAGAGAAGCCGTATTTGTAGTAAAGATTTTGCGCGCTGTAGTTGGTCACGCGCACTTCGAGCGATACCCAGTGAATGGATTGGGCCATGCAGCGCTCGATAATCTGCACCAGCATCAATTCTCCCAAGGCGTTGCCACGGGCATCGGGGCTGACTGCAATGGTGGTGATGTGGGATTCGTCGGCAATCAGCCAGAAACCGCAATAGCCGACCAGCTTTGGGACATCCGCCTGAATCAGCGAATAGTAGCGGCCCACCTGGTTGTTCATCTCATTGAAAAAAGACTCTTCAGACCAGTGATGATGTCCGAATGACACGGATTCAATCGTCATCACTGCCGGCACATCTTCCGCGCGCATCCGGCGAATCTGGAGCTGATCACCCCGGATGGTCTTGGGCTTCGATTCGGAAGAAGAAATCATGAGCGTGTCAATGCCGTATTAAAACCGATCCCTGAATTGGATCCCCTGCAACTGGATCTCCAGATACAAATCAGATTCCAGACAAGAAGAATAACACAGTCCATTTTAGCCTAAAAACACGATGGAAAACGAATACAGGAAGGGTTTTGAGATGCGCTTTCCGCGCCCGCCTGTTTTTTGCTAGAATGCCCCTGTCATAAGCAATTGGAATCGACCGGTCATATCTTCCAACATTGAAAACCGAGATCCCGAAAAGTCGTTAAGCGCTGGAAAAACCGATTTTTCTTTTGCTGAAGGGGCTGACAGGCAAAAAGCCATTGAAGTCACCCTGCCTGACGAGCGTCTTGGGGATCAGTCCTTTCATTTCAAGGCTCCGCTCAAAGAAAGCCTGATTGCATCAGCCAACCGCCTGCTTCGCTTTGAGTTTCCACCGGTCCGGGACAGCAAAATATACGAGCGCCTGATTAAAACCCATGTGCTCTCCACGGGCTTGTCCAAAAAAGTGCTGGAGACGCTGCCCTTTCCGTTTCTGGAGCGAATTTACGGAAGACTGTGGGAATCCTTTCCAGGCGCACAATCAACAACCACTCCGCTCGATCAATGGCTGACGCTTTATCTGCTTCTGGAAGAACTGAGCGAGTTCAATCCGGCTGAATGGGTCCGCCAGGAAATACAATTGCTGGGCACCCAGGAAGCGGGCGCCATGCATGGGTATTATTACCAAGGCGAGCTGAACCGCGAGGAAACACGCACGTTTCTCTCTCGCTACGGCTACCGCACCGATTTTCTGGACGCCCGGAACGCCGCAGACAGCCTACGGGTCTTGTATCTGGTCTGCCGTCGGTTGACCCGCCCCTTGCCCTGGTCGGCGCTGCTAAATGGCATGACGGATGCCGAGCTGACCGCGCTGCCCCGCTTGCGGCGGCTTAAACTGATTGAGAGCAACCTCACCGAGTCACCCCGGACAGCGCGTGAGATTTCACCCGAAAACCTGGGCATCGCCATGACGCTTTTGAGCGAAAAATTGCACAGCAAACAGTTATCGACCATTGCGTCCGATGTGCAGGTTCCGAGACCAACCCAAGCCCTGGTGCTGGTTGAGGGTGAAACCGAACGCATTTTGCTGCCCTTGTTTGCCGAAGCGGCAGGCTTGGACTTTAATGCACTGGGCATCGGCATCTGGCCGGTCGGCGGCAAGAACCAGGTACTGTCGGTGTACCGGGAAAACGCGCGCAATTTGGAAATCCCCATCTGCGTGGTGCTGGATAGCGACGCCGCCAATATCGCCGCCGAGCTGCGCACGATGCTTCGGCAAGACGATAAGCCTGGGGATGTGGTGTTTGAGATTGCCGAAGGCGAATTTGAAGATATTTATGATCTGGCGCTCATGCTGAAGGTCATCAACACGGTCTACCAGCCCTACCCCGAAGTGACCAAAACCAGCTTTAAAGAGATTGGCCTGCAACACAAAGCCCAAGGCCGGGTGCAGACGTTAAAGGCGCTTTGGCAATCGTATGGGCTGGGTGCGTTCGATAAAATCGAGTTTGCCAATCACTACGCCGAAGCCTTTAAGCTGCTGAACCAACGCCGGAGCGAACCGCTTCCACCCGCCATGCGCGAACTCATCAACACCATTGCCGGACTTCGTCAACACAAAAACAGGCCCTAGTGTATGCATTGGCTGCTGGAAAACAATGCCTGCCTAAAGGCGATTGAGAATTTCCCGACAGCCCTGCTGTATGGCTACAGCGTGTACACGACGTTTCGATGGCCACTGCCGAAACATCGGCTGCAGGCGCATTTGCAAAGACTGGCGCATGACGCGAAAGCGATCGGGTTGGCATGGGAGTCCCCGGACGAGTGCTTGATCGCACAGATTCAACAGCTGGTTCAGCCCGACACCCCGGTGGTGCGCCTAACTGCTATGGCAGATGTAAACGGCTATGTCGACTTGTTTGATGAGACGACCAAACCAGCTCGTCTCCTGCTTTCAACACGGCCTGCGCCCGCACCCACAAAGAACCCGCTGAAACTTCAAACCGCTGCCTACGAGCGCCCGCTGGCCACCATCAAGCTCGGTGCGATGGCCGAAGTTATTCATTTCAAACAACAAGCGTTGCGCAGCGGCTTTGATGACGTCCTGCTGATCAACCGCACAGGGAACGTCAGCGAAGCCAGCACCGCCAATATTTTTCTCATCCGAGGAAATTGCCTGCTGACGCCGGAACCGGAACGCGATCGCTGCCTGCCCGGCATCACACGCGCAGAAGTATTGGACATTGCCGGGAGGCTGGGACTGGCCACCGAAACATCTTCGATGACTCCCGCCGATTTTGCCGGGCTGGACGGCGCTTTTCTAACCAATGCGGTCCAAGGCATTCAAATGGTTGGCCGCATTGATGCTCACGCCTTCCCTTGGCCCAAAGCGGCTCAAGAAAAATTGACGACCCTTCAGGCAATTCTGGCGAAAATATGAGAACCATCTCTGCCTCTTTGTCATTCCCGCGCAGGCGGGAATCCGGGCCAGCAAGGTGGCTTACTAAGATAGGGTTAACGTCGACAGCTTTGTTCACGTATCGGTTTCTTGGCAAACTTTTCCTGGATTCCCGCCTGCGCGGGAATGACAAAAAGGACCAAAGTAAAAGAACGTGTCCTACTCGGCTTTTTCTTCGTGGTAGACCTTGATAGAAGCCGAAGTGACGCCTTCCAGCGCATTGAGCTTACGCGAAAGCGAGTTGACATCAGCATGCAGCCCGCGCAAATCGATAACATACATCATGTTGGCGGTATGCAACTCTTCGCTCACCTGGGTTTTCACTTCCACCGTCTTCTTGGGGAAAGTTTTTTCCAGCCAGTCTTCAATCGCAGGCAACTTGTCTTCATGGGCCGTGACTTGAATGCGCAAGAGCGTAAATTTCTTCAGGTATTTTTTAAACATCGTGCGCTCCAGCGCGCCGATGATAAACAACACCAGAAACGAAAACAGCGTGGAGACAATCGCAAGCTGGTAGTAGCCGACACCGATCAACATGCCGATACTGGCCATCATCCAGAGGCTGGCAGCCGTGGTTAAGCCCCGAATGCTGGCGCCATGACGCAACACGGCGCCCCCACCGATGAAACCAATGCCGGGAACAATTTGCGCCGCAATACGGGCCGGATCACGAACCAGTCGGTAGGTCATACCAGGGTCCGAATTCACCATCTGCAAGCCTTGTGTCATATCGGAAATCGATACAATCGTGAACACAGCGGAACCCAGACACACCAGAATATGGGTGCGCAAACCGGCGGACTGCTGGGTGTATTCACGCTCCATGCCAACCACCGAACCCAGCAGAAATGCCAGGAACAATCGTAATATGGCCTCGTTCAGCGTCAGTTCCATCGGTTAATGGGTGGTCCCAACTCCCTCTATCCAGATTGATTGTAGCAGCTCACCCGGCTGCCAGTCATTAGTAATACGATGCTTCTTCATCCAGCGCGGCTTTTTGAAAATACCGATCCGCGAGATTGCTGATACTTTCGGTCAGAATCCGGTTGTTGCGCACCAGGTAATCAAAGCTGCTCAAATCGCTTTCCAAGTCCTGATCGAGTTGAAGCTGTTCCCGGATACCGGACTTCACCGGTTCGGGCTGCCCTTGCGCCATCTTGCCGCTGGCGGTTAAAGCAGGCTGGGGCGCTGCCTTTCTCAACTCGGTAGAATCTGCATCCGGCGACAAATTGACACGGGACGCTTGCTTGCTGGCGCTCATGGGCGCCGGAAGGGGCGCTTCAATGAGTGATGGCGGTATGAACGCCGGTCTGGAAGGTGGCGGTGCAGTCGTCGTTTCCGGTGCGGCCTCCGGCAATGGGGATTGTTCTGAAGGGGAATGCCTGTTTTCGAGGGTTTTCAACCAGGATTTGGCCGATTCAATGCTGTCATTCAGCGTCTTGCTTTCCGCCTCAGAACTTTTCAGCAAGACAGCCGCCTGATGCTGAATTTCGCTTTTTTCGGCAGCATCCAGCAAGGGCTTCGGCCGACGGGCCTTCTTCAGCAGCGCCTGCGCTTCGGCAATGCCTGCACTGGTGGCCGCTTGCATGTTTTTCAGGAACGGCTGGGCATTTTCCATAAAGAAATCTGTAATCGGCGCCGGAAAAATATCATCCAGTCCCCGAATGTCTTCATGCCCATTCGCATTGACTCTGCCCGCGGACGCCGGAACCTGCTGGGGCTGTATAAAGACTTTACGGTGCGCCGCGCTCATCCAGCGGCTGGCTTTTCCCTGATGCGGCTGCATGGGAGGTTCGATGGCGGTCGCCCACTGCTCGCGCAGGTTGCCTTGCACTTTCCTCAAGGCAATGGCCGAATCCAGTGAAAGCCCGATGAGTTCTTGAAACCTGGACCTGGGAGCGAATTTTTTGCTTGCCTTGCGAACTTTCGGCAGCTTGATTTCAGGCATTTTAGGCAGCAGTTGCGATACGGAAACCTGTTTCAATGCAAAACCGATCAAGCCAAAAACCTTGCCGCAGACGCGAGACCACGATAGTCCCTCTTCCTCCCGCTGACGTTCTCTCAACAGATGCTGCATGGATGCTCCACTCGTACTCTTGAACAGATGACTACTGCTGATTGTAATCATCTTTCGAACCATATCTATTCTAGGGGCAGAGCAGCCGACAGACATCATCCGTCCGTAGGAGCCGGTAAGCCCTCACATGAAAAAACGCTTCTAGTAGTGACCCGTGGTTTTAAACGGTCAACTTCAACGCCGTGTCTGGCGTGGATTGCGTGTAGACCTGCCGCCCACGAACGTACGTAGCGGAAACCAGACGATCATCGCCCAGATAAACCAGTTTGGAAACCAGCGCCTCCAACGTCTCCACAGACGCAGAATCGGCAGGCGGCAAAAAGGCCGGTTTCTGCGCACAATCAAGAATCAGAAAATCGGCGTCTTTACCGGGCATAAAATTACCGATGCGATCCGCCAGAAACAACGCTTTCGCCCCACCCAGCGTGGCCGTATAAAAGAGATCCCGAACCGACACAAGCTGCTCGCCTTGCATGTACTGGGCGTCTTTCATCGCTTTAAACAGCGACAACTCCGGCCCGGCGCCAACATCGGACCCAAACCCCAGCAATATCTGCCGTTTCAGGATTTCAAACAAGCGAAAGCGACCGCTCTTCAGGAAGAAATTGGAACCGGGACAGTGCGCCAAGGCCGATTGACTGTCCTGAATGCGATCCAGCTCCGAGTCGGACAGATGAATGCCGTGGGCCAGAATGGTTTTAGGCCCAAGCAACCCAAAGCGCTCGTAAACCTGCGTGTAATCGGCTGTCCATGGAAATTGATGGCACACAGCCTGAATTTCAGTCGTTTGCTCCGACAAGTGCGTGTGCAGATAAACATCCGGGTAGCGCTTGCGAAGCTGTCCAAGCCCCTCCAGCAGTTCCTCGCTGCTGGTGATGGCAAAGCGAGGCATCCAGGCGTAAGCGATGCGACCATTATCTGCCCCATGCCATTGCTGACAATGCGCTTCGGTTTCGGCCAGCATTTGGGCAGCGGGCTTCATCAATTCACTCGGCGCGTTGCAGTCCATCAGGTTCTGGCCCATGATCACGCGGTTGCCCAGGGCTTCAGCAGTTTCAAACGCGATGCGCGTGGCCTTATCATGCGTGGTTAAAAACACCGCCGCTGTGGTGGCGCCGTTGCGAAGCAATTCCTCAAAAAACCACCGGCTGTAGGTGCGTGCGTGCGCTTCATCGGCAAAACGGGCCTCGGCAGGATAAATATGCCGCTCCAGCCAAGTCAGCAGGTCAGCCTCCTGGCAGCCAGTGGCTTCCAGTTGAGGCAGATGGACATGCAAATCAATCAACCCCGGTATAATCAGGCAATGCGGAGGCAGGGTCGTGATTTCATAGCCGGCCAGTTTCCCGCCAGCTTCCAGTTCATTCCAATCGGCGCAAGCTTCAACAAAACCTTCATCGTTGACCAGCAAACCACCATCTGGCAGATAAACCAGTTCTTCGCGGCTGAGAGCATGCAGAATTCGGCCCCGGTAGGCACGCGCATTCAGGCGGTTTGGTGATGCGTTCCTCATACTCCCCTGCCTTTGGATTTGAAAACCTCCGAGTTGTAGCATAGGGTATTCGCACTGTCCACCACATATAATAAAACGCTTCTTGGCACACCGGTATCCGTGGGGTCCGTTCCCTTCTTCGATTAACCCCACCCCTAAGCCCTACGGGCAACGGTTGGAGGTTTCCCCCACCCCCCTCCCTTTTCAAGGGTAAATATTTCGTTACAAACCCAGCCAAACGCAGGTCCGTTCATTAAAGCCCAGATGGCCCTTTAGGGAATCATTGACGACTGCGGGGAAAATTTGAGGGCAACATTCTGGAGCCCCCCGATTTTATTCAGAGACCCAAGAAAAAATTTTGCTTGAAAACTTGAGCGGAACCGGTAGAATTTCTATTCTCGTACTTTTTTCTTGAGTATCGCCTGTATCTTTTTATTACCTCACCGTAATCGAAAGGGAAACCACCAAATTGAGCGTGAAGCCTGATTCCTCGGTCGTCAATCTGGGGCGGCACCTGTTGGCGGAGTTCTATGACTGCAATTCCAACATCCTCAACAACCTTCAACTCATCGAAGACGCCATGACCGAAGCCGCCATCGAATGCGGCGCAACGGTTGTGCAAAAGAATTTTCATCACTTCAGCCCCTATGGCGTCAGTGGCGTGGTGGTGATCGCCGAATCGCATCTCGCGATTCATACCTGGCCGGAATACGGCTACGCAGCGGTGGACCTGTTTACCTGCGGTTCCAGTTGCGACCCCAAGGTGGCTTACGACTACCTGCAAGAGAAGCTGGGCTCCGGCTCCGCGTTTTATTCCGAACTCAAGCGCGGTTTGCTGAACGTGGCGACCGCCAAGATGGTGCATTCTCCATTTGCGATGGAAGCGCAGTTGGCCACCAGCACGGCATCCGCCGCGCAAGTGAAGGAGGCCCCGTAGAATGACCGTCGTGCGTTCCGAATTTGGCCCCCACCTGATGCTGGACTGTCGCGGATGCGACCCGGAAAAGCTGGGCAACCTTGATTACGTCTGGAATTTCCTGAACGATCTGCCGGACAAAATCGGCATGACCAAGATCATCCAGCCCTACGTGTTTCCCTACTCCGGCTTGATTCCGGAAGACAAGGGCGTGACCGGGATGGTGATCATCGCCGAATCCCATATCACCTTTCACTCGTTCACCGAGAAAGATTATTTCTTTTTTGACCTGTTTAGCTGCAAGCATTTTGATGTGGAGCAGGTAGTAAAGCTAGTGCAGGAAGCCTTTGATGTAAAACACATCGAACGCCACGACGCCATGCGCGGCGCCGACTTCCCCCGCAGCATAGAAGAGCGGGTACCGCTCTTGGATAAGACCAATGAGCGCGTGCCGCTGGTGGATAAGGTAGAAGTTTGCACGCTTTAGAGGAAACGCAACATGCCTAACCCCACCGAACCGAAGCGTGGCAGAGGCAGGCCACCCGGCCCGAAGAAAGAACCGAAGCCACCGGCAAAGATGGGACGGCCCTCTCCCTGGAGCGCAAAAACGGAGGTGGATATCAATCTCTGCGTGCCGCGACACGTTGAGCAGGCGCTTCGGTATTTTGAGTTTAAAAAAATCATTGATGCGCAAGCGGTTGAGTTTTTAAAAACAAAGAAATAAAAAAAGCCCTCGCCGGAAAACAGCAATGGTCTTCGATTTTATCTGTCATTCCCGCGAAGGCGGGAATCCATTCTCAGGAGTAAACAGAGTAGTTTCCCCGAACAATGGATTCCGGCTCTCCGCGTTGCTTCGGCCGGAATGACAGAGGGAGAGAAACACTTTATTTTTAAGGGTTTTCCAAGTATTCTCCTGTGATAGCGCGTATCGAAGTGGAGAATTTGCCGATGGACTTGTGGATCAGGGAACGTTTTCAGGACCGCACCGAGCTGGGCTATAAGGCCACGGACGTTTTGCACCACTCCGTGTCCGAGTTCCAGGAAATCGATATCGTCGAAACCGTGGCCCTGGGCCGTATGCTACTGCTGGACGGCATGGTGATGACGTCTGAACGCGACGAGTTCATCTACCACGAGATGATCGCCCACATCCCGATGCTGGCGCACCCCAACCCCAAAAACGTGCTGGTCATCGGCGGCGGCGACGGCGGCACCATCCGCGAAGTACTGAAGCACCCCAGCGTGGAGCGCGCCGTGTTGTGCGAGATTGACGGCGACGTGATTGAAGTTTGCAAGAAATATCTCCCCAGCATTGCGGGCAAGCTGGATGATCCACGCGTAGAGATTGAAGTACGTGACGGCGCGGCTTATATTGCCCAACATAAGAACACCTTTGACGTGATTCTTGTGGATTCGACCGACCCCATTGGGCCGGGTGAGAAGCTGTTTACGCAAGCCTTTTACCAGAACGTGCTGGAAGCCCTGACCGAAAACGGCATCATGGCCAACCAGAGCGAATCGCCCGTGGCCGTGCCGGAAGAGTGCCTGCGCATCAACAAGTTGCTGAAGTCCGTCTTCCCGTATGTGCAGCCGTACACGGCCTGCATTCCGTCCTATCCGGGCGGGCAGTGGACCTGGAGCTTCTGCTCCAAGGGCCTCAAGCCACTGGAAAATATCAACGAAAAAACGGCAGCCGATCTCGAAAAGACCTGCCGCTACTACAACCGGGAGATTCACAAGACGGTGTTTGTTCTGCCTAACTATGTCAAAGCCGTCTTTGAAGGCCAGAAAGCCGGAGTAGCCGTCTAATGCTGCGCGGACCCTTTCTCCCCCGAGGCTGGATGGGTGCTTGCGACACCCTGGAAGAGGCCAACTGGGTAATCGTGGGTCTGCCGTTTGATGGCACCACGTCGTTTCGCCCCGGCACGCGTTTTGGCCCGGCAGCCATTCGAGAAGCCAGTTGGGGGCTGGAGACCTATTCGCCCATTCAGGGCCGGGATCTCTCCGGCACTCGCTATTTTGACGCAGGAGAGCTGGAATTTCCGCTGGGCAATCGGGACGCCATCCTGACGATGATTCGAGAAAACGCCAGAGACGTGCTGAAAGCCAACAAGCGCTGGCTGGGACTGGGCGGCGAGCATCTGGTCACGTTTCCGGTGATTGAAGCCTACGTTG
>CAZXUP010000023.1:0-4618 GCA_964643815.1 uncultured Vampirovibrionales bacterium | reverse complement strand
CACTTTGACGCCCATGCCGACCTTCGGGAAGACTACATGGGCGAGAAGTTATCTCATGCCACCGTCTTGCGGCGCGTGGTGGATTTGATTGGTCCGGAACGGCTGGTGCAAATTGGAATTCGTTCTGGCCCGCAGGAAGAGTTTGACTGGATGCGCAAAAACGGAACGCTGTTAAACGGCAAAGCCGATATCCCGCGCGGTTTGGAACGCTTGAAGGGTCGCCCGGTCTTCTTGACGATTGATCTGGATGTGCTGGACCCATCGATTATGAGCGGCACCGGCACGCCAGAACCGGGTGGGCAAAGCTTCAGCGAATTTGTGGAATGGCTTTTGGCCTTCCGTGGTTTGAATTTCGTCGGAGCAGATGTGGTGGAGCTATCGCCCCATTACGATCCATCGGGTGTTTCCACGGTGGTGGCCGCCAAGGTGGTCCGCGAAGTGATGCTGCTGGGCGTTTGATATTCGGCAGAAATTTTTACTTTCCGAAATGGGCCTGAGTGGTTTAAGAAATTTTAAGGGCGGGAATGATATGCTTACGAGGAGTGCGTATCTCTCGGTACGCCACTGGCTCGTCGTCTTTCGATCACCGAAACGTGTTTGCCACTCAGAATCATTGATAAAAAGCCCCGGTTTTTCAGCCGGGGCTCCTTTTTTGCCTCAATAACCAAGCCACAACGCCCAAAAGGAAAACCCCGGCAGTCCTACCGGGGTCGCTTTCGCGCTGCTCGCTTAAGGAATCATCAGTGCGGGTATTGACGAATGAAGCTGACTCAATTGAGGCGGGTAAAATCGTCGTCGGATGCTCCTCCATACAAGCTTAAACACGTGGAAAAAACGCCAGGTTCGTGTCGAAACAGTAGCCAGTAGAAGAGTTGCCGGTGGTATTCCGTCAATTCCTCTTCATTGACAGCTTCCAGAACTAGGGGCCGTGTGTGCGCCCTCCGGCGACTGTCGCAATGCCCGTCATCCAGCGCCAGCCAAGTCTCCCGACTGGTGAGAAAACGGGAAAACCTCATCCCAAAATCACGTTGTAATTTTGCCCCTGGTTGCCGCATGAAGCCCAGTCTCCCGGTTGATTGAGAAACTTTTTGTGCCAATAAAAAGCTGACTCGTAACCCTGTTACGGCCTGCATCAACAGCCGTAAATACTACTCCCAGGATGTTTTACATAGACGCACTGATATAATGCCCGGCTGTTTCGATTTCTAATCAGGTTTTTTGGCGGGCATGTCTTGGATTTGAAGAAAAGCGGGCGGTTGCTTGCCCCAGCGGGTGGTTTCATCGTAGCGAATGTCATCCCAGCCGCACCACTCCGTTTCGGAGCCTTGGAAGTTGGCCCCCAGCAGCGTCGCCCCGGTAAAATCGGAATCGTTGAACTGGGCCTTGTCCAGCCTGGCGCGACTCAAATCGGCATCAATAAAGCTGGCCCCTTGCGCGTTGCTACCCGTCAGCACCGCTTCCGTCAGCGAAGCGCCATCAAAGTGAGCCTGGGACAGGTTGCAATGCAACAGGTCGGCCTCGTCCAGCGTCGCCATGTGAAAATCCGTCTCCTTGCAGGAGGAACGGGAAAGATCGGCGATAATCAGCACGGCTTCAGCCAGATAGGCAAAATCAAACGTGCAGTCGGACAGGTTGACGTTGCTAAAGTTGATGCCGGTCAAGTCTTTGCCGGTAAAATCAATGCCGGAGAGATCCAGCTGATCGAACTCCGTCTGGCGGCGGTATTGGTTGAAGGCTTCCGTGCCCTGGCCAATGATCAGCTCGAATAGTTGTTCTTTGGTTAAAGGTTTTGCACTCATACGCACGATTAAAGCGAAAAGGGGAGTCTGATGCAATGCCAGGGCATTCTATCGTTCAAGTTCGATGGCTTGGAAAAACGGCTTTTTTGGAGGATAATCGGTACGTTCCGTCGCCCCCATGCTCTCATACTGTCCCTTATTCGATGAGTTAGGAATCCCCCATGCCCGCCACGCTTGCACCGGATCTCCAGTCCACCCTCCAGTCGCTCAACCTGACGGAGGGAGAGTACCAGAAGATTTGCAACCACTTGGGCCGGTCACCGAACATGAACGAACTGGCCATGTTCAGCGTGTTATGGAGCGAGCATTGCTGTTACAAGAACTCCCGCCACCTGCTCAAGCTCTTCCCCAACAAAAGCCCGCGCGTGGTTGCCGGACCGGGTGAAAACGCCGGGATTATCGATATCGGGGATGGAATCCAGGTTGCCTTTAAAATTGAAAGCCACAACCACCCAACCGCTGTCGAACCCTTCCAGGGCGCGGCCACCGGCGTCGGCGGCATCTTGCGCGATATCTTCACGATGAACGCCCGGCCCATCGCCAACCTCAACTCGCTGCGCTTTGGCCCGCTCAGCTTCCCGGAGCGCGGTGAAGACGATGCAACGTTGCGGCGCAATCGTTTTCTGTTTGCCGGTGCCGTCAACGGCATCGCGCATTACGGCAACTGTGTCGGCGTGCCCACGGTGGCGGGCGAAGTATTTTTTGACGAATGCTACAGCGGCAACCCGCTGGTCAACGCAATGGCGGTCGGGATTTTATACGACGGCGAGATTATGTCCGCCAAAGCGAAGGGTGTCGGCAACCCGGTACTGTATGTGGGTTCCGCCACCGGAAAAGACGGCATGGGCGGCGCGGCCTTTGCCAGCAAAGAGCTGGACGCGCGCAGCAACGAGGATCGCCCCGCGGTGCAGGTGGGCGATCCGTTTGCGGAAAAGCTCCTGATTGAAGCCTGCCTGGAAGCCTTTACCACGGGCTGTGTGGTGGCCGCCCAGGATATGGGTGCGGCGGGCCTGACCAGTTCCAGCAGCGAGATGGCCGCCAAAGGCGATGTCGGGATGATTCTGGATTTGGATAAAGTCCCCGCCCGCGAACCGGACATGCAACCGCACGAGTATCTGCTGTCCGAATCGCAGGAGCGCATGCTGATGGTGCTGGAAAAAGGTCGTGAGCAACCGGTGCTGGAGGTGTTCGCCAAGTGGCGCATTCCCGCGGTGATTGTCGGTGAAGTGACAGACGATCAGCACATTCGCATTTTGCACAAGGGCAAGGAAGTCGTGGATGTCCCCGCCAAATTGCTGACGGATCTGGCCCCTTCTTATGATCGCGGCAAGAATCCACCAGAACCGGAAGCCGCCAAAGCGCGACGCACAATTGACGCAAAGCAAAACCTGCCGGAGTTCAAACTGTCTGAACTGGAAAGCTGGTTGAAGAAGCTGTTTGCTTCGGCCAACGTGGCGCGGCCCACAGGCGTGATTCGCCAATACGATCGACACGTACAGAACAATACGCTGCTCGCATCCGAAAACATCAGCGCAGGCGTTATTCGTCTTCGCCAAAAAAACGGCGAGTATTCGGGTAAGGCACTGTCCGTCACGGTGGATTGCAACGCACGCTATGTGTATCTTGAGCCGTATCGCGGCAGCATGTTCGCCGTGGCGCAGGCGGTGCGCAATATGGCGTGCACCGGTGCGTTTCCATTGGCCGTCAGCGACAACCTGAACTTTGGCAACCCGGAAAAACCCGAGATTTATTATCAGTTGTATTACGCGGTGCAAGGCATTATCGACGCCTGCAAAGCATTTGAAACACCGGTGATCAGCGGCAACGTCAGCTTATACAACGAGCACTCCGGCGCGCCAATTTACCCCACACCCACCATCGGCATGATTGGTTTGATTGACGATGACACCAAAGTCATGTCTCCGGCATTGAACAAGCCTGGTTTGAAACTGGCGCTGCTGGGCCGGTTTAAACCATCGCTGGGTGGCAGTGAATATCAAAAACTGCGCCTTGGACACATTGAAGGCGCGCCGCCCGATACGGATTTGAATCACGAAGTGCGCGCCCTGCGCGTGATTTTGGATCTAATTGCCAAACAACGAGTAACAGCCGTGCAGGATGTCTCGCTGGGTGGTTTACTGACCACGCTGATTGAAATGACCTTTGCCCATGAAGTGGGCGTGACGCTATCAACAGACAGTTTACGCCAAGATGCAACGGCGGATTTCAGAACAGACGAATGTCTGTTTGGCGAAACGGCGGGCAGTTACATCGTGGCCTACCGTGCGGAAAACGAGCAAGCCTTGCGCGATGCCTGCGGCGATGCGATCCGTTTCGTGCCGCTAGGACAAACAACTTCTGAGTTTGCATTGACTCTGGATCAACAAACACCCATCGCCTTGCACCCCTTGAAAGACCTGTGGAGCAATACCCTTGCCGTCCTCTGAAATGTCCGCCGAAGAAAATAATATGGTGCCGTACAAGTCCATTCATGAAGAATGCGGCGTCTTTGGCATTCTCGATAAGGATTCCGTTTGCCTGGGACACACGCTATACTTTGGCCTGTACGCCTTGCAACACCGCGGGCAGGAAAGCTGCGGGATGGCCGTATACGACAACCACCAGCTTCGCATTCACAAGGAAATGGGGCTGGTCAACCAGGTGTTCAGCGAGCATTTGCTGGACAGCCTGACCGGGCAAATCGGCATCGGGCACACCCGCTACTCCACAACCGGCGCCAGCAATTTAGGCAACGCGCAACCCGTCGTCACCCGCACCCCATTTGGCGCACTGACGCTGGCCCACAACGGCAACCTGAT
>CAZXUP010000022.1:17228-18006 GCA_964643815.1 uncultured Vampirovibrionales bacterium | reverse complement strand
GAACCAGTATATTACTATCAACAGTTAGTAATGTACTAACATCCCTACAAAACACTCACTTTCCCCCTCACTCCCAACCAAAAAATGGATCGACCTCACGTTAATGAGGTCTTTTTTTTGCGTTTCCGCCTTTCCCCAACAGCGCAAAAGATGGATACTGGAAGCATGAAACTCGGTTTGGGAACAATCGAATTTGCCGAAAAATCCGGCAAACATGTAGTGGGCGTCACCCCGGACGAAGCACGAGAAATACTGACGCTGGCTGAACAAACAGGGCTTCGGCTTCTGGATACGGCGGCCCAGGTGGGCAACAGCGCGGAGATTTTAGGACGCTGCCTCCCCGGCAAACACGCGTTTCGACTGGTCGCCAAAACGCCGCATTTCCACACCGAGTTTATCACCGCTCATCAGACCGATCAGTTGGAAACCTCCCTGGCAGATGCGTTGAACATCATGCAACAAGAAAAAGCCTATGCGTTGATGATTGGCTTGGAGGACGGCCTGCTGTTGCCCAATGGCGAAAAACTGTACCAGAAGATGGAAAGTCTCCGCGAGCAAGGCATCATCGAGAAAATTGGCGTTTCCGTTTCCAATGCCGCCCAGGTTGACTACGTGCTGGCTCGGTTTAAACCTCAGCTTGTGCAACTGCCTCTCAACGTTCTGGATCAACGTCTGCTACACAGCGGGCATTTAGCGAGACTGAAGCAACAGGGCGTGGAAATTCATGTTCGCGATGTGTTTCTGCAAGGGATGTTAATGGACCCGACCCACCTCCATC
>CAZXUP010000022.1:12759-17218 GCA_964643815.1 uncultured Vampirovibrionales bacterium | reverse complement strand
CCATCCCTGGTTCTGGCCCATCCGAAAACTGATGAACAGTTACCATGATTACCTCATCGCCGAAGGTTTCACACCGCTGGAAGGCGCCCTGGGTTTTGTCACCGCCATACCAGAGGTGGATTACGCGCTGGTGGGCGTGCATTCGTTGCAACAATTGTCGGAATTCATCACGGCAGCCGATTCGGGCGTCGCACCATCTGAGATGGCCCGCTTTGCCTGCCCGGACACAAAATATATCGACCCCTTACGCTGGAACCTGTACGAATAAGCCAGCCTGCTGGCTTTGGATAGGGTTGGTAGCTTCCCCTGCCTACATCGCCCCAGTCATTCTCAATCCTTATTTGTCATTCCCGCGAAAGCGGGAATCCATTCAGCGTAGAAACGCATTTGCCAGCACTTTTAATAGAACTCCTGACAATGGACTCCCGCTTTCGCGGGAATGACAGGAAAGAATTAATCTCACCACAGGATGCGGGAATACCCACCGTGCGCAATGATAAGGACATCGTCCTTAAACAATAAGGTTCTCGATGCTGGAATCCCTGCGCCGCCTGTTTCAAAAACCATCCGACGAAGTGCTTTCAACAAGTCCTCGTCTGCTGCATCTGCATGGTTTTTTAAGCGTTGGGGAGTGCGAACACCTGATTGAGCGCACCCGCGAGCAGGTGCAACCTTCCACCACCGTCGATCCGGAAACCGGCGGAATCATTGTTGTAGAATCCAGAACCAGCTCCAGCACCCATTTGCAACTGGGAGAGACACCGGTTGTCGCCGCCATCGAAGCGCGGATTGCCGAAATGGCAGGGCTGCCGGTCGAAAACGGCGAAGGTTTGCAGGTGCTTTACTATCAGCCTGGACAAGGGTACCAGGCGCATTTCGATTTTTTTGACCCGGATCTGAAAGGCAGCTCAGTGGTGTTGGCCTGTGGCGGCCAGCGGGTGGTTACCTGCATTATGTATTTAAATGATGTGGAAGCAGGCGGGGAAACGCATTTTCCGGAGATTGACGTGAAAATCAAACCCGGCAAGGGCGATGCCATTTTGTTTTACAACGTGCTGCCGGATGGCGCGATTGACCGCAAAAGCCTGCATGCCTCACTACCGCTGATTGCGGGCGAGAAATGGGTCGCCACCAAATGGATTCGGGAACGTAAGTACGCCAGCCCCGGTTAAGCACTATTCAAACGTAATCGTGCCCTTCAGCATGTTCATGCCGCAGGTAAACACAAGCTCTCCGGCGGGTTGGGCCTTGATTTCCACAATCTGGCTCTCCCGCGCGGGCAGTTTAATTTTGATATTCTCGGACGGAATAACCAGCTCTTCGCCGCAGCTATGCCCACCGCCTTCCTCATCACGGTAAAACTCCACCTTCAACGGTTTACCAGCCTTGGCCACGATATGGTTGGGCTTGTATCCATGCTGGACAATCACCTTGGCGCTCTGCACGCCATCCACTCCCAAATCAGCTTCCACCGGCTTACTGGCGCAGCCTGATAAACCCAACACCAACACACCGGCCAGTAGTATTCCCAAGCCATGCTTCATAAACGGTTCCTCTCTAACTCATTTCTGGCACTACATGCGCTTGAGCGCGCCGCAATAAATGCAGACAAATATAGGCTGGCCCCAGGAATCTTCTCCCTGAGCGCTCATCTGCTCGCCACAACGACAAATAACCCCTTCCACTTCCTCTTTCATCTTGCTGCCAGCGCAGGCGGAACTCATACATTTATAGCCTTCCTCAACCTGAAGGGTACGTCCATTGCAGACGGAACAACGCTGCATACCTCAATCTCCTCGTGAACAATCACTTTATTCTACACCAAACCAATTTCTCACTGACTTGTGTCATTCCCTCGAAAGCGGGAATCCATTGTCAGAAGCAAACGTCAAAATTGAATTTTCAGCACCTGCTTCTCCGCTAAATGGATTCCCGCTTTCGCGGGAATGACATGTCAACCTATAACTTCGTGGCTCCCATGATATTGCCCATCAACAGGTTCACCGCCACCCGATCGCCGGGCTGCGGGTTTGGGTAGAATGCCTCCGGGTTGATGCGCATGCGCTGAGGCGTCTCGCTGTCCGCCGTCCGATAAGCCAGTTCATAATACGGACTGCCGTGAATCTGAATGGGTTGCACTTCCAGCAGGGTAATTTCCAGAGTCTGTTGCAAGTTGTTCATAATATCTCCAGCATACGCGCTCCAAAGCCGCCTGGGAAGATCGGCTAAAAAATCAGGAGCAAGACTTGGCCCAAACAGCGACAACCGCTACACTAGTATGGAGTCTTGTTTGTGGAAGGGTTGTCATGAAAGGGCAAATGGAAGAACTGATTCGGCGGATGCCGAAAACCGAACTGCATTTGCACATTGAAGGGACACTGGAGCCGGAGCTGATGTTCGCCATCGCCCGGCGAAACAATCTCAAGCTGCGTTTTGACAGCATCGACGCCGTGCGTCAGGCGTATAACTTTCACAACCTGCAATCGTTTCTCGATATTTATTACGAAGGCGCCCAGGTCTTGATTCACGAACAGGATTTCTACGACCTGGCTCGCGCGTATCTTGACCGCATGACCGCAGAAAACGTACGCCATGTGGAAATCTTTTTTGATCCGCAAACGCACACCGAGCGCGGCGTAAAATTTGAAACCGTCATCAAGGGTTTGCGCCGGGCATTTGAAGATGCGCAAGCCTTCTATGGAATTTCGTATCGACTCATCCTCTGCTTCCTGCGACATCTCAGCGAAGCGGACGCCATACGCACGCTGGAAGAGGCACTGCCCTTCAAGCAATGGATTACCGCCGTCGGTCTGGATTCCTCCGAAGTCGGACATCCGCCCGTCAAATTTAAAACGGTTTTTGATCGCGCCCGCAACGAAGGTTTGCTAACCGTGGCCCATGCGGGCGAGGAAGGTCCGCCGGAATATATCTGGCAGGCGCTGGACTTATTGAAAGTGAGTCGCATCGATCATGGTGTGCGCTGCCTGGAAGATCCTCTGTTGGCCGAACGCCTGAAACGGGAGCGCATGCCGCTCACGGTCTGTCCACTGTCCAACATCAAGTTGTGCGTGTTCAACCACTTATCGCAGCACAACATCAAACAATTGCTTGAGGATGGTTTGTGCGCAACAGTCAATTCGGACGACCCGGCCTATTTTGGCGGATACGTCACGCAGAATTATCTGGCGATTCAGCAAGCGCTCGATCTATCCGCCGATCAAATCATTCAACTGGCCAAGAATGGCTTTGAAGCCAGCTTCTTGTCTCAAACGGAAAAAGCGCGTTACATCAAGGAATTGGATCAACTGCGTGCAAGCTCTTTATCGTTACTTTGAGCTGAGCAAACATAACACCACCATCCGCCGTGAAGTGCTGGGCGGACTGACCACGTTTTTCACGATGGCTTATATTATCGTGGTCAACCCAAAAATTCTGGAAGTTGCGGGCATTCCGCTGGGTCCGAGCATGGTAGCGACTATTTTAACGGCATTTTCAGGAACGTTGCTGATGGGCGTTTACGCAAAACGTCCGTTTGCCATTGCGCCTTACATGGGTGAAAACGCCTTTGTCGCCTACACGCTAGTAAAAGGAATGGGATATTCGTGGCAAACGGTGTTAGGAGCCGTGTTTATCAGCGCACTGATTTTTGCATTGCTGACCGTGTTAAAAGTGCGCGGTTGGCTGGTGAGCGCCATTCCGCAATCGCTGAAGATCGCGTTCAGCGTCGGCATCGGATTTTTTCTGGCGTTTATCGGCTTGAACGAAACCGGCATCGTGGCGTTGGGCGTCCCCGGCGCGCCGGTACGGCTGGGCAACCTGACACAACCCGACGTGATACTCGCCATCTTCTGTTTTCTGCTGATGGGCGGATTGATGATTCGCAAGGTTCGTGGCGCGATTTTGCTGGGGATGCTCGTCACCACACTGTTGGCCGCATTACTCGGCTTGTTGAAACTGCCCGCCGAGATGGTTGGCTTGCCGCCGGATCTTTCGCCGATATTTGGCCAGTTGGATATTGCAGGCGCGTTGAAGCCGGAATTTTTTCCGATCATTCTGACACTCTTTGTTATCCTGTTTGTCGATACGATGGGCACGCTGATTGGCGTTTCCTATCAGGCGGGCTTTCTGGATAAAGACGGCAACCTGCCCGAAGTAGAAAAACCCATGCTCTGCGATTCCATTTCGACCATGGCGGGCGCGGTGATGGGCACCACGGCATCCGGCGCGTATATCGAATCGGCGGCGGGCATTGAAGAAGGCGGACGCACCGGTTTGAGCGCGGTTGTGACCGCGCTGCTGTTTCTGATCGCGCTGCTCTTTTTTCCAATTCTCACCATCGTGCCGCCGTATGCCTATGGTCCGGCATTGGTTGTGGTGGGCGCGCTTATGCTGGCCCCGGTGCGAGATATCCGGTTTGATGATCTGACCGAGTTGATTCCGGCGTTTGTCACCATTGCAT
>CAZXUP010000022.1:12406-12749 GCA_964643815.1 uncultured Vampirovibrionales bacterium | reverse complement strand
CAAAGACGTGCCTGCCGGGCTGTGGGTGTTGGCCGGGTTCTCGCTGCTGTTTTTTGTTTACTATCCGTACGGCAATGGCTAACGCTATAATGGTACCGCGATCATGAAAGAAGAGGCTTTGCTATGGGAACGAACGGGCTGAGAACGCTGTATCCGGAGATAGAACCTTACAACACGTTTCATCTGCCCGTGGGTGATGGTCATACCTTGTATGTGGAAGAAGTCGGCAACCCCAACGGACAACCGGCATTGTTTTTACATGGTGGACCGGGCGGCAGTTGCGGACCTAACCACCGGCGCTTGTTCGATCCCGCCCATTACCGCATCATCCTGTTTGATCAGC
>CAZXUP010000022.1:0-12396 GCA_964643815.1 uncultured Vampirovibrionales bacterium | reverse complement strand
AAAATCCGGGAGCATTTGAATATCAAACAATGGCTGGTCTTGGGCGGATCGTGGGGCAGCACGCTGGCCCTGGCCTATGCGGAAACCCACCCGGCCAACGTGATGGCCTTGGTGCTGCGCGGCGTGTTTCTGTGCCGCCCCGAGGAAATTCGCTGGTTTTACCAGGAAGGCACCAGTTGGATCTTTCCGGACTTCTGGGAAGACTTCATCAAGCCCGTGCCACCCGAAAAACGTCACGATATGCTAAAAGCTTATTACGAGCTGTTGACCAGCCCCGACGAAAAAACCCGCCTGGAAGCCGCCACCGCCTGGAGCACCTGGGAAGGCTCGACCTGCAAGCTGAAGCCGGATACAAACGTCATCGGCAGCTTTGCGGAAGCGCATCTGGCGCTGTCTATTTCGCGCATCGAATGCCATTATTTTACGCACGACTGCTGGCTGGAAGAAAACCAGTTGTTACACGACGTGCATCGCATCCGTCATATCCCCACCTGGATTGTGCATGGCCGCTACGATGTGATTTGCCCCGCACAAAACGCCTGGGACTTGCACAAGGCCTTCCCCGAATCAAAACTGCACCTGATTAGCGATGCGGGCCATGCCTATGATGAGCCGGGCATTCTGGATGCCACCATCAACGCAACGGATGCTTGCAAAACGCTTACTTCTACTCTGCTTCAGACTTCTTGAATACCTTGGCAAGACGGTTAACCGGTGTCTCGAATTCTTTCAGCAACTGTTCCGGGGTCTGATACAAACCCACCTTCGCTAGCTCCTGGCTTAGACGCTCTGCAATAAACCTGAACATTGCTTTCGGCTCTACGCCAAACGCGCGAGGAGCCTGGACATGATAATGTTCTTCATTCTTATCGCCATAGGCTAAAAACATCATCGCCTTTAGCGCGCCCTGATTTCGAAGCTCCTCCCAAAGCCTGGTCACCAAACCGGCATCGGCGCCTTTATGATAAAACTCGTTGTAGAGGGCGGCGCACAGATCCATATGGCGCCGCTCATCCCGCTCGCCAATCGTTTTACAGAGATCTCGAAACAGCGGCTCAGGCATGTTCTTTTCATCCCCGAAAAACTCGAAAAACGTGCCGCCAATCGCCTCAACAATCAAACCCACAAAGGCGGCTGCCGCCGGCATGGTCGCCGATAGTTTCAGGTAGCCTTCGCCGCCATCAATCAGGTTGGCTAAAATTCGCTCCTTGGCCTGTAGTTTTTCATTCATATAACGCCCAAACAATTGGTAATGCTTGGCCTCGTCATATAAAAATGTTGTCATTGCCGCCTGGATTTCAGGATAACGCTTGTAACGGATAACGCCCATCGTCAGGGGCGCCAGCGCAGTCTGCTCGGCAACCCGCCCGTGGTTGGCAATATCCCGCAACGCCCGAAACTGGCGCTTGGCAACCAGATCCTTAACACTTTCCAGCACATCAGGTGTATCCAGCACATCCCCAGATTGAACCCGTTCCAGCAGCTTCAATGTTTCCTGTAAATCAGCAGTCATTTTTGGAACAAGCGACTTTAATTGCTGTTTGACCTGAGCCTTTAACGCTTTTTGCTGCCTGTTCACAGTTGCAACCGTCTGCTTGAGATCCTGTTTTGTTTTATCCAGAGCGATCTTTAAGGTTGCAATCTCGTGATCTTGCCGCTCCTCATGCTGTGCAGCCAGCGTCCCCAAGGTTCCTACCGGCCTGATATCATCGCCGTCCTTAAATAAACCCAGTTTTTTCAGTTTACGAAGATCCGCCAAATCGACATCCAGTTTTCTCCGCCGGTTCTCCAATTCGGGCACCCCTGCCTGATTCAATGCCTGCTCCAAAGGCATCTGGACAGCTACCGCCTCATCAACAACCGAGAGCTTATCGGAAAGCAGAACTTCCTGAATGTCTTTTAATTTATCCGTATCCGCCGGTAGCCCCTGCTTCTGGATTTCGGCAATCCACTTTTCCGTCGATGCTTTCACCATCGGCAAAACCATCTTGGATAACTTACGGAATTCCTCTATGGACATCCGATCCAGGTTTTTCCGAAGATTCTGCCGGACATCCACATTCCAATCAAAAATGTCTTCGGTCCAAAACCGCTGTTGAAACTCTTTGACATATTGATCAAAGTCATGATTAGGCTTCAAAAGATAGTTTTTCAGCACTTTCTCCCCCGCAAAGCGCAGCGTGAAAGAATCTCCATAGGCATTGGCGGTAAAAGGCACTTGCAGAGTAGTGGAAAGCCTTTTAAGAACCCCAATATCTCCTTGCGGACGCAGGTCCGGAACAGAGCGAAATGGACTGATCGTGTTCACGTATTCGAAACCTCACCGATTAATGCTAAGCTCAGCAATTCTGGCCAAGTGACTTTTACCCAGGCCAGACAAACAACTGACCTTAAATCAAAGCTGCCCTGAAAACGCCCCAAAAGCGTTCTCCCCTCTTGCTGACTGTAACCCAAGTGAAAACCATTTGTCTTCTTACTATTTATAAAAGGAGCAGCCCTCCATGTCAACGGGAAAACGCATACAAACGCCCTTATCGAGGGGACATCGAGGGTAAAGTTTGTTACAATAACTCATCCATACAATCTCTTTACTATTTCAGAAAGACCATGCTCTACTTTATTTCAGCCCTGAGCCACAGCAGCAAGCAGTTTTACCGCTTTCGGCGCAGCCTCTTATCAGGATTTCAGACGTTTTTGCCTATATTGCAGCGGGATACGTTCACCCGTAGCGGTTCCTGAGAAATATCATCTTTGGGCTAACCACCCGGCTCTAAATCTAGCCGGTCTGGGAATAGCCGATCCGGTCACTTCCTTCCACAATAGGAAATCAAAAGAGTTTGATAAGGAAGTGATTGATGAGAAAACGTTTTGAGCAAATAGACCCGACACGGCATGAACCCATAAAAGTGGACCAGGTTCATATTCCGAACGACGAAGAAACCTTGAGAATCGGATCACCCGAGGAAACGCGGGAAGCATTGGAGCGCAAAATCGCCAAGAATAATACCCGCACCCTTCGAGGGGGTATCAAGTAAAACAAAAAACATCTGTGTGCTTTGGGGAATGCAAACGTTGATTGCTTTGGTTGCTCTCACCGGGGGCAAGCGCCCGTTTTTAACGAATTGACTCTTGGTTGATCACTAGGGTGATTGATTACCCGACAGGCTAACCAAACCCGCCAACCGTCTAATCTTTCAATGGCTCAGTTTGTGCGATTGATGCAAGACTGATAAGATAAATTTCCACAATGGTTAAGCCAATCTGGAAAGTCGTGTTTGTCAGTGTTTCGGTAGAGAATTTGGGAAAGTGAAATAAACCAGACCCGCTTACCGTTTGTTCGTTTGTTAGCAAGTCGTAGTCTTTAATCTCGCTTCGCCTATTCCATCATGGAATGTTTTGACGCGGGGTGATGGACGACGGAAAATTAAACTGGAGAAGAAGAGTACATTATGAAGCATCTAAAACTTTACGCGGTGTGTAGCGTCATGGCCTTAAGCGCCATCATGGGAAATGCCCCCCAGGCATTTGCATTCTCGCAAGATAACGCCAATCGCATTATTACAGTGTCCCCCACCGGAAGCGATTCGACGGCCGAGGTTCGCAACGCATTGACCACCCTTCAAAATCGCTCGGACAAAGCGTCGAAATGGACGCTCAAATTCAATCCGGGAACCTATCAACTTGCCGTACAAATTGTGACCGACAAACTGGAAAACGTGGATTTCGTTTCCGATCCCAACAACCCGGCCATCATCAGAAAAACGTCCGGCTGGAACACGGCCAACGGCGAGTTTTTGATGTTCAACAAATTTTCCAAAAACATTTCAATTCGCGGGTTCCAGTTCTACGGTCAAACCAATTTCGCTTCCAACGCCAACCCCGTCTGGCCGGATCAAGGCGTCTATTTCGGCTCCAGCAACGGACTGGTTGTAGACAACAACAAGTTCTATAACTTTGGTAACGCCGCGTTCCGGGTTGCCACCTATGAAAAAGATCCGGTCGCAGGCGTCAACAGCTTCAACACCAAGGTCACCAACAACGTCTTCAACAACGTCTATCAAATCTCCACCACATCAAACGACATGATTCATGGCGCTACCGCATATTACCTGTTGCAGAACAACCAGTTCGTCAACATCCGGGGTTCCATTAAATTCGCATCCAGAACCGCCGGCGCCAAGGATGTCAAAATCCTCAACAACACCGTAAACGGCGGCGATCATTATGCGTTTGAAATTGACAATTACGATAACTTTGAAATTCGGGACAACAAAATCCAAAACATCAAAAGCGTCGCAATCAACGTGTACACCAACGCGCGGGCACCCAAGGGCTTTCCGTGGGGCGACAACTTCACCATCGCCAATAACACCATCCAAAGCGTCGGGCGCGGTATCCGCTTCAGCCCGGATCCGTACACCGACGGCTACAAACCCGTACCCAACAACCTGGTGATTGATAACAACACCATCAGCGGCATGACGGAATCGGCGCCCGCCATTGGCGTCATCAACGGCACGGTTAAAGGCGTCAAAATCACCAACAACAAGTTGAGCGCCATCTCCAGCAAAAACTACATTAGCGTCACCCCCACATCCACCAACGTCGTTCTCTCGGGCAACCTGGTTGATGGCCTGGCCTGGAGTGGCAACACCAGCGGCGGCGGAACCACGCCTCCTCCGACCAATCCTCCACCAACCACACCGCCTCCGGCCACGGGCGGGAAACCCGCCGCGCCATCCGGCCTGACAGGACAACTGAATGGCCAAGCCCTGAAGCTGAGCTGGAGCGATAACGCCAACAACGAAAGCAGCTTCCAAATCTGGTACGGCACCAACGGCAGCCAATACAACAAACTCGCCGATATCGGCAGCAACGTCACATCATACACCCACACCATGAGTTCGCCGAGCAGCTACTACTACACCGTCCGCGCAGTCAACAGCAGCGGCGCATCGGTCTTCTCCAACGTGTACAAATCCTCCCTGACATCCGGCGGCGGAACCACACCGCCTCCGACCAATCCTCCGCCAACCACACCGCCTCCGGCCACGGGTGGGAAACCCGCCGCGCCATCCGGCCTGACAGGACAACTGAATGGCCAAGCCCTGAAGCTGAGCTGGAGCGATAACGCCAACAACGAAAGCAGCTTCCAAATCTGGTACGGCACCAACGGCAGCCAATACAACAAACTCGCCGATATCGGCAGCAACGTCACATCATACACCCACACCATGAGTTCGCCGAGCAGCTACTACTACACCGTCCGCGCAGTCAACAGCAGCGGCGCATCGGTCTTCTCCAACGTGTACAAATCCTCCCTGACATCCGGCGGCGGAACCACGCCTCCTCCGACCAATCCTCCGCCAACGAATCCGCCTCCGGCCACGGGTGGAAAACCCGCCGCGCCATCCAAGCTACAGGCCGTGCTGGAAGGTGGAACCGTGAAGCTAAGCTGGACGGATAACGCTGATAACGAAAGCAGTCTGCAAGTCTGGGTCAGCCCGGACGGCGGACAGTACAGCGAGGTAGTGAAACTCGGTGCGAATACAACCAGTTACTCATACTCACCGGGCGGATCGGGGCCTCTATACTACACCGTTCGATCCGTCAATAGCGCTGGAGCCTCCGGGTTTTGCCCGGTCGCTAAAATCACCCGCTAAGACAAGCCTCTTAGCGGGGGCAAAAGGGAACCGGCAACACCATTCTCACAAACCCACCTTTTGCCCCGATCACAGTGCTCTCACCCGATCCCCTGATCCCTCTCTCCTTTGTGATTTTCCCAGACCCGGACTTTCCCTCAAGTCCGGGTTTTCTATTTGGCTGGAAGCGCTGCTTCGGCAGGCAAGCTTTTACCCTGGGCAGTAGGGGCGCCTGAGTGCCCGGATAGCTTCATCGTCAGCATGGCTTGCAGATAGCCGCCAATCACTGCACCCAAGGTTGCAATTCCAAGATAAAGCCCCGTTGTATGCCGTCCCATGAAACGAATCACAGCATCTCCAAATCCTTTTTGGAAGAAGGCAAACTTTTGTAGTTTCGGAATCACTTTCTCAACCAGAGGATTGCCTTTTCCAAGGACACGCGCAATAATCCCTGCTTCCAGAAACGCCATCATGCCTGTTACCAGCGCCCATACCGAAGCAACAGTACGCCCCTTGGACTGCTGTTCTTCACCGTTCAGCTTGCGGCTGGCTTCCATTAACTTCTGGGAGAAGCGGTTGTCTCCTTTGCAAACCTTCATCGCGATTGACGACTGTGTTATCGAAAAGAGCAGACCAATGAGAGCCGCTTTCAGAAACGAGGCGCCAAAAAACAGGCTGCCGGAAGTACCCGCTATTAATGTACTGATGGCAATCTTCCGGGGGCTGGCCAACCGTGATAATTGGCGGGTATCATTCGCCTTGGCCTCTTCTTTTTCCTCGGAGAGAGCCTGCGCCGATTTTCTGATGTTGACGAAATGGTCCTTAAAGGACTTCAAATCAACCCCTTTTGCAGTCGCCTCCATGGGCAAAGCCGCTTCGGCCTGAGAAGACGCCTCCGCTGCAGGCATCGTAGAAGGGGCGGGCGAAACCGTCCGGGCAGCTTCCGACTGCGGCATCTGCGTACAAGCAACAGCCGGAGCCGGTGATTTTTGCTGCGCCAACGCACCAGAAGGCATCATTGTCCCCCTGACCGCAGTTGCTGGCAAATCTCTGGATACCATTGGATTCATCGTATCGTACCGCTGTTTGCTGCCGTATTGCTACCCTGTTCTATTCGCAGACATAAAACCCACTCAACCCGGTTTGTCGCTTTTTTGTTAAGTTTTCTAAACCGGCTCAGCAGTTTTATAAAACCTAGCCGCGCTGCGCGCGCTTTTCCGCTTCGATTTCCCTCTTTGACTATGTAATCTCTTCTATACTTATTTATAAAACAAAAGCCCCCGAAACTCAAGCAGAAACGCGGAAATCCGTTACAAGGCTTCTTCTTATTTAAAGGCGGATATAGTTCACCTGGGCGACAGCCACATGGCGGTCGTTCAGGTCGTACAAATCTACTTGCACCGGGCACATGGTCCGGCCCGCCTTGATGACCCGGGCCACCACCCGAACATCCGTCAGACACGGGCCCAGAAATCGAATATTCATATCGGTTGTCGCCAACCGATCATCCACCCCGATTTCAGTCATCAGCGCAAAACAGGCGATGGTATCCGCCGCCGTCATCAGCATGCCGCCATGAAAGGATTCGAAAATCCCGTCAAAACTCTTGTCATGCGGAATCATCGCCACACAACAACCGGGAGAAAGCTCTGTCACCCGCACGCCAATGCGTTCAAAAATGGGAATCCGCTTTACCCGTTCCAGAATCTGCTGTTCCAGATTACCCGTCAATGCCATGACGTTCGCCTTTTGGATTGCTCACCACCCAATCAGCATATCGAAAACATAGCGAGAATGATTTTATTTTTGCATAACCGACAATTGTGCGGGTGCAGGGCGAAGGTTGCGCATGCGATAATCCCCCGAAAAGAAATCGGAGCGGATGCCAAAATGAATCCGTGCCAACGGCTGCCGTCCTTGCGGTTCCACCGAACTGCGATCGCCGAGGCCAAATCCCACATCCACAAAACCTTGACCAAAGCGGGTGAGTCGGGCTCGCAAGCCAACGCCCGCTCCTTGCAAAAGGGTCCGTTGCGGTAGATCGGATCGTCCGGCAATAAAAGAGGGGCTGCTGCAATCCGTCCACACCCGGCCAAAATCGTAAAACCAGGCCGCCTGCAAGTGTTCATCCAGCCAGTGGTTCATCCGCTTCAACCCCGGCACCGGAAACCGATGCTCGATGCCCACAGACACCCCGCGATCGCCAATCAGCAAACCTTCCGTGTATCCCCGCACACTTTGAGCGCCTCCAATCTGAAACTGTTCGACCGCAGGCAAGGCATCCGGCGTCATCTGCGCAGATGCTTTCAAAATCAATAAATTCCGCCGGGGTAACACGATCATTCGACTCAAATAATTCTCCACTTTCGCAAAACGCGTATCGCCGCCAAACACCCCGATGCCCAATGTCCCTTGAAAACGGTTGAACGTCCGCCCCCAACGATCCGGTCGATTGAACGTAAACCCGGCTTGCAACGCCCGAATATCATTCGACTCGGCCGTCACCTCCTCAAAAAAACTGCGCACCCGCCACCAGCTCAAACCCAAATCCATCGTACAGTACCGTTGCTTATCAATCGGCTGAGATGCCATTAAGCCATAATGATACGCGCTTCCGGCAATTTCGGGCGAATTGCGAATGCCCAGATCCACATCCACGTTGCTGGCCGCAAAATGGGTCGCCAACTCCAGGCCTTTCCGGTTGAGGGGCAAGGCATATGATCCGCTCAGCACACGGGTTCCTTGTGCTGCCAGTACACGAGCATACAAACGATCCCCGATGCCAGTGACGCTGTCGTTGCGAAACTCCAGTCCACCGCGCATCATCCCGATAAACGGACGCCCCTGGTTATCCCACGTCGGAGAAATCTGGAACGGAAGCCGCTCGGCCACCTTCAAATGAATATCGGTTTCTCCCGATTTTTCACCGGCTTTTAATGCCGCCTGCAAACGATAACCGTCATTCAACCGATTGCTTCGATTGAGATCCGCTTCGAGCGTCTTGAAATTGAGCGGACTGCCCGGCGCCTGATTCAAGAATGACTCGATCACCTGGGCCTTGTAATACTTGTTTCCCTCAATTCTTAAACGCCCCAAGGTGCCTTCGCGCACCCGGATAATCAGCACGTTATCCCGGAGATCTTGCGGTGGAATGTAGACTTGCGTCGTCCAATAGCCAATTTCGCAATATTTTTTCTCAATCGCATCAGTCAATTCGGTCAGGCTTTTTAATGTGTGTTCTTTGCCTTCAAAGGGAGAAGCCAGTTCTTCAAAATCAGCAGAGTCGAACAATGTTGCGCCTTCCACCCGAATTTCCCGAACCAGAAACGACATCGCACCATCGGCTTCTTTTGGCGCGACAGCGGGCATTTGAAGATGGATTTCTTCCATCACAACATCGTGATTCATGTCATGCGAAGACGGTAAATTTTCTTTTGAGAAAGTGGGCACCAGTACCCCCGGATTTTGCTGGGCTGGCACTGTTTGCGCGCAAGCTTGCTGTACCTCCGGCAATAGCCAGGCGGTTAAAAACAGAAAAAGCAATGCCTGCGCAACGCACGTTCGAAATTTCTTTCGAACTTTTTTCAGAAACCGGGACAACAAAACAGAGTGGCTCAACGCTCCTCCTTCCCCATCCAATTGGAGGAAATCATGACATCAGGCTAGCCACACCATAGAGGGTAAAAGCTCAGGAATAAATCGCTAACCCGGTTAGTCATCTTTAGCCAACCGATTAATCAATGTTGGTAGATACCTGATGAATGGTAATTCAACTTCGTTCTTGCAAAATTTGGAGCACAAGCAGTGACGAATGTCAGAGGTCGTTCGTCAAAGATCATTTTTGGACTGGAAAAAACGAGGATGAGGTTACCAATGATTGTCGATTTCGACAATTTAAAACGCTTTGGAAATTTTTAGCTTGGGAGCTTTTTAGCAAGGAGGAAAACATGTTCAATCAGCTTTGGAATACGCAACTTCGTACACGAATCGTTCCACTGTCTCTGGCATTCAGTATCGGTCTGCTCTCATCACCGGCATCTTTTGCGGCGCCGGGTGATGTCAACTCCACCAACGATGGTGAGATTATTCAGTCCGGCACGTATTACAACACGCCCGGCTCCCGCACCACGTTTTTGAATAGCAACAACGGTGGCGGCAGCCTATGGCTGCGTCCCAACGATCTCGTTCGAGGATTGGAGTCGGATGCCGTGGGCGTGCCCAACGGAAACGGCGGCACATTGTATTTTCGCGCACCCGGTAACGTGATTCGCCTGGACGGCACCATCGACGCCAGCGCCGTCAAAAACGGATCGGTGTACCTGGGTAACGGCGGAAAAGTGTTTATTGATTCGGCCTATCTGGTACAAAACGGCAATATCTTTGCCAACGGCTACAACGGCGGCCTGGTGCAATTTAACGTGGGCGGGTTAACACTCGGCCCCAACGCCCGCGTGACGGCCCAGGGTTTTGGCGGCAACGGCGGCGCCATCAACATCAATGCGTCGGGTGTCATCGATATCCGGCGCGGCGCGGTTATCGATTCTTCAGGAAAAGTCATTGGCACATTCGACACCAATGTCATCAATATCGAAGGCGGCATCGTCAACAATGATGGCATCATCCGGGCCAACGGCATTGCAACAACCGACTACAAAACCAACCCGGATACCGCTATCCTGACAAAAAATCCGAATCTGCGCAACAACCCGACACCGGAAACCATTTCCGGCGGCGTCGGCACCACCGTGATTATGGGAGAACCGTTGGAGTTCAAACCGGTGGAAGCCACCAGCAACCGTGGCGGAACGATCCGTTTGGTCGCCAGCGGACAAAGCGATTCCACCAATCGCACAATCAACAACGCAAGCAGCAATATTCTATCCAATTCGGAAAAAACAGCGCTGACCAACCGCAACAATACACTGAGCGGAGCGGATGGATCGGTCACCAACAACAACCTGCTGCAAGCCAATGGAGCCAGCGGCAACAATGGCGGTAGCATCCTGATTGCCGCAGCGAACGACGTACGCAACTACGGCGCCATTGAGGCCAACGGAGGCAATGGCGGCAACGGAGGCACCATTTCCATCAATGCTCTGGGTCGCTTCATCAACCACAGCTGGATTCGCGCCAATGGAGGCAACGGCGGCAATGGGGCCAACAGCAATGTGGTGACGGGAAACAACAATAACGCATTGGCCCAGGCCGGTGACGGCGGCGATGGCGGAAGCGGCGGCCTGATTGCCCTCAGCTATAAAACCGCCGAGAATAAAGGCAAGATTCATGCCAACGGTGGCAATGGCGGCAACGGTGGTAATGCCACCGCAACCGACAGTGAAAACGCCGCCTCGATTTCTGCCGACGCTACGGCAAGCGCAACCGCAAACGGCGGTGATGGCGGTAGTGGCGGCAACGGTGGCCTGATTGTGCTAAGCGGCAACAGCAACCCGACCGGACGCGGCGAACTTTGGGTGAACGGCGGCAATGGCGGGCACGGCGGTAACGCGACGACTGACAGTCAGGTTGCTGTGAGAAACGGCAATGGCGCCGCTCTTTCAAAAGCAAACGTTGGGAGTGGTGGCGAAAGAGGCCTATCAGGCACACTCGTTGCGGTCAATCCTACCCTCTTAAGACTCAGTCAACATTACAGCGGTCGCGGCGGCTGGTCCGGCAACTCCGGGCTGGGCATTGAAAAATCGATTGTGCGTAAAAACGGGTTCGTACAAAATGTTCAGGTTCGCCTAACGCCCCAGTCGCATGGAACCCCTGACACAGGAGCGGATAAGGCCATTCAGCAAACACATCGCAACGAGATTGCCGTGCATGACGAAAACGCGATTCTGCTCTCGCAGGCAAGCGGGCCGGGCACAACCCAAGAAACACTTAGTGGACGCCTGAACGATTCCGTCATCCGCAGCGTTGACAACCCGAACGGCATCGACGCCAATGCACTGGATTCGGTGAAGCATGCCTCAAACTTTGTCATTGCCAGCACGGGCAACAACAATCTCAACAACGACATCGAGAACGGCAACACCAACCCCATCTTCACCCGGCTCAACTCATTCACCATCATCAACAACGGCGATATCGTAAACGGCATGCACTGGTCGCCGGGCGTACCCATTACCGGCCCCGGCTTTCATGACACCATATTCTCACTCGGCGGCGGACATCTTTCATGGCTGAGCTCGGGTGACATCACCAACAACGGCTTCATCCTAAGCCGCGGCTTGTGGACCGGCGGTTCCATCAACCTGGCCGCCCGGGGCGATATCACGAACAATCTGGTGATTATGAATGTCGCTTTCAACAAACACACGGCCACCGGTTTCATCCGCACCCCGGAATATATCTCTTCCCACTCGGGCAGCATCATTTTGAAAGCCTTGAGCGACATCAACAATAATCATTACATCAATGCTCCCGATGCCTTCTTCGATATCCACCCGAGACTGGACAGCACGCAAATCTGGCCGAGATTCATGAACGCGGCCCAGATCGGCTCCAGCGTCAACCTGCTGGCTGGTAGGAACATCAACAACGCAGCCGATGCAAACATTGCCGCCAATGCGCTCACCTATCGGGATACCAATTTCGACAATGGCGCAGACAATCCGGGTCATGCGTTTGGCGGCATCGTTACCTTGAAAGCAGGCGGCAACATCAACGACAACGGCACCACCACCGCCGATACCGCTGCTTATCAGGGTTCAATCGGCTTCTTTGCCTTCCAGAATACCAACGCACTCAG
>CAZXUP010000021.1:4783-18210 GCA_964643815.1 uncultured Vampirovibrionales bacterium | reverse complement strand
CCATTTTACTTCAAGGACAACACCGGGCAGGTCTGGGGGCGTTATGTCAATACGGCCCTCTACAACTACAACCTCGCCAGCGGCTCCGTTCAGGCAGGAAGCGATCCGGCGGAAACCACCGCCGGGTTTACAAATCAATTTACAGTAACTCCGACCAGCAATACGCCTGTATCCGAGGACAGTTTGTGGCTGCACCGCATTACCACAACGCCCGGAGCGGGCAACAAGTTTGGGTTTATCTACCCGGCCACCGAAGGTCGAACCTACACTATTGAAATCGGCTTTAACGAACATAGCAATATTGGGGCCGGTGTGCGCATATTTGACATTTTCATTAACGACATCAAGGTGGATACGGTTGATGTTCGCAATTTTGCAGGCAGCATTAACAAGGCGGTGGTTCGCTCTTACCAGGCAGTACCCATCACCGTCAGTAACACGCCGGTCATCAAAATTCGCTTTGTGCAAAGTGGCGGTGATGTGAACTATGGGCCCATTGCGGCCTGGATCAAGTTCATTCGCAGCTAATAAGGACGCTTTTTTGCTCCATCGCATTTTTGAACCCTTGCAGCGCTTGATGAACGGCCTTATTGCCGTAGTGGATGATATCCGCCAGCATTTCCTGAAACTGCGGCGCAGCATAGGTCATTCTCACTTCAATCAGGGTCTGCTCGCCCCCCGAAGGTTGCAGAAAATTGACGGAACCCGAGGTGGCAACCAAATCCCCCCTGGAAGTTTTATCGCTGACAGAGGCCCAACTGATGGTCTTATTGGGCAGCTCCAGCACCACTTCAGCGCACCATTCAAACAACTGTCCAAACGGCCCCTGAACCACCCAATGCCAGACCTCACGCTCATCACGCACTGCTGTTTCAACGCGCGCAACACGAACCACGCGCGAGAACAATTCAGGAAAGCGCGCAAAGTCGCGCCATCGGCGATAACACTCGGCAACCGGGGCATCTACCAAAATCGAGGCTTCGATGCTGTACATAACGACTCCTCCCATGTCTCAAGCCGTGTTTTCAGTTATCCGAATTGTTTTTCGAAACTAGAATTTAAATCGCGCCGTCACATCACTGGTAATGACGGTTTCACCCGTTTCAACCGGGGTTGATGCAGCGGCCTCGTTGGCCGCTCCGCCAGCCTTCATTGAGTACATGGGCATGGGACGCGGGTAGCCGCCAAACTGCGGGCTTCCTTCCATGGAATGCAAGCCGGTGATGACGACATCCGCGGCACGGGCCATGGCATCCGCGTTCCGGCGGGCATCTTTAACGGCCAGCGCCAACGCTTGCAGGCGGGGCGTGGTGACATCCGTCAGGTAAAAATTCAGTCCGCCAACGTTATTGGCGCCCGCATTCAGCGCGGTGTCTACAATCCGGCTGCCGTAATCCCCCAGATGATCCGCCGATGATCCCGTCACCGTAACATTAAGACTATTGGTAACCTGGTAGCCAATGATTTTCGGCAGCCTGTCCTTTTGATACTCGCCCTGGAGGGGATACACCTGCAAGTTCTGGGTTTCAAGCTTGAGGTTGGGGATATTAAGCCCCTTAAGCGCTGCGATAATGGCCTGGGTTTTCCGGTTGTTTTCCGCCCGGGCGGTCGGCAATGCCGCATTTTTAGACTCTACCGTCACATGAACGCTCAGCGAATCGGGCCGTACCCGCACTTCGCCATGGCCCTGCGTGGTAATAATTCGCTCCGGCAGAACCTGAGCGGCTGCCGTCAGCGCCAGAAAACCGGGCGAAGACAACCCAAGCCCGACCGCCAGCACTCCGGCAAACAAGGCACGATGACCAATGCGTAGAATCCAACCGCTCATTGAAGTTTCCCCTTTAAAGCAAACGTATTCTGACATGGATATTTAAGATGCTTCTATTTGACACTTTTTGGCGCCAGACTTCAATAGGCTGGCAAGCTGGCTTCCGCCAAAAACCTCATAACACTTCCGGCTAATATCGGCTTCAATTCCACCCCCTGCCAAGACAGAGGATGGAATTGAAGGATCTCAAATTTTCTGCGTTAAAGCCTGCCGTGTTAGCGCCAACCCTGGAACATTTGGGCCAGCATCTGCATCAACTGCTGAAACATCGCCATCATTTGGTTAAATGGATTATCGGCAGGCAGAGGAGCCGGGGTTGGAGCAGGACTGGGTGCAGGAGCCGGTGGGGGCACTGCCGTTGGCGCCGGACTGGCAACCGATGTTGGAGCCGCTGTCGGCGATGGGCTTGCAACCGGTGCCGGAGCGGGTGATAGGGATGGGCTTTGCGTTGGTGCCTGGCTTGGAACAGGAGTGGGGGCCGGACTCGGGGTCGGCGCGGGCACCGGGGCTGGTGCAGGAGCCGCATTAAAGACGAACAACGCATTCTGCTTGTAATCAGCCGCATTCAGCTTGGGTTTGGTCTGCGCAATGTTATCCGCGTCAAAGGTCTCGCCCAGCAGTCCGCTGGGTTCGACTCCATCGCTCATCACGCCACCCGCCTTGCTCCAGATATCGATATCGAGGTACTTGAACCCCTTGTACACTTCGTCCAAATCAAACTGGATTTTATACTCGGGCGAATCCACCTTGACGATAGCCCCCTTGCGGCTAATCGAACCGCCGTTATCCAGCGCGACGGTCTGTCCGTTTTGCAATGCGGTTGTCGTGGTGGAGTTTGCCAAACCAATCAACACCTCGCCATTCGCCGCCTTCAGATGAATGGTCTGCGAGCCGAGCGTCAGCCCGGCCTCGGTCATGACGGTGGTTTTGTTAGGACCAGGGTCCATTTTGGCGTTCAGGACAAGATTCTTGTCTTTGATAATGTTGTAGATGCCCCGCTCGTTAAAATCGTACTTGCCGCCGTCGGCGTCTTCCATGTGTGGATCACCCCAGATACGGGCATGCTCATTGGCTGCAACCGGCGGGGGCGGGTACTCCGGCGGTGGGGGTGGCGGGGGCGGATACGTCGGTAGGATTTGCAGCTTGGTGCAGTTGCCCTCGTTGTAGTGCGAATCGTAATAGGTTTTGACGCCGTTGGCGGCGACATTCATCGCCAGCCCGCTACCGACACCTTCTGGAGAGGCAAAGGTATTCACGCCATCCGGCACGCGAAAGCCGTAGCTGAATGACGAAACGCTGCGCAGCGCGGCGGCGTCCTCGGGCTTGACCCCTTTTGCCACCAGTTCGTTAATGACCTCTTGGCTGGGTTTTTCGTAATAATCGACAACCAGGCGCTTTTCCGGCTCACCGTTGGCACCCGCACCGGGAATGTCCTTGTAGTAGAACTTGGCCGTCGGGTCCATCGGGTTGCCGATATAGTAGGTATCGTTGGGCGGCAACAGTTTTCGGCTCTGGCCGTTGGCATCGATGATAGTCAATACTCCGCCCGAAAGCGTGGCCTTGGTTTTCAAGCCACCCGGCTCTTGCACAATAAAGCCGTACTCGGTAAAAGCCTTGTTGCCCTCCGGGTTGATGCTGTCGACGTGGGCATTAACGGTGATTTTGGGGCCGCCGTCCTTGCCGTCCTCAAACATGGTGTAAAAGCCCGCATTGGGAAAAATTTCCTCGAAGAAATAGTTGTTTCCCTTGCCGCCCACCCCCGGATCACCCGCCACATACAGGTCATCCGCACACAGCACGTTGCTGCCGTAGTCACCCGCGGTTTTGGTGATATCGGCGGTGGTTGAAAAAGCCTGGTTGTCTTCGGCCAATAGGCTGGAGACGGCAAACTTGCTCATGGCGAAGTACTTGTTGGCTTCGGCCAGGTGCTCCGTTCCAAGGGTCAAAAGCTCTCCAACAATGCCGGTATTATTTACCCCGTCCAGCTCGCGCGTCACCCGGATCTCCTGGCTGCCATCCTCCGTGGTGGCTGGCGGTGTGGGGTTGTAGTTGGGGTTGACGTTGTTGTAGTTGGGAGAATTGGGATTATTGTTGACGCTCACGATACGGCTCTCCGTATTGTGCCCGAAAGCCGTTGGAATACTCTGCTTCCTGTGGCCCCTAAGCAAGCTTCTCTCGTATTGATTGGAATTTCGGATATTTACGGAGGAACTTGAGGAATGTAACGAAGCATTAAAATCAGGGAGGTTTCCCCCAAGCCCGACCCTTTTGCTAATGTATATCTATGTTCATTCAAGACCGCGTGGAAAAACTGAACGAGCAGATTGCCCGGCATGCAGGAGGGCGCTCTGTGACGCTGGTGGCTGTCACCAAATACGCCACCCTGCCGCAAATGCTCGAAGCCTACCAGGCGGGGATTCGTCATTTTGGCGAAAACAAGGTGCAGGACGCGCTGGATAAAATGGCCGCGCTGCCCGAGGACGTGGTTCAAGGCGTTGAGTGGCACTTCATCGGCAATCTCCAGTCGAACAAGGCCAAAAAAACCGTGGGCCGCTTCAGCCTGATTCATGCCATCGACTCGCTTTCCCAAGCCGAGGCACTTTCAAAGACAAATTTGGCGGCAAACTCGCGCCAGCGGATTTTGATTCAGGTCAACCTGAGCAACGACAACAGTCGCCATGGCGTTCTGCCGGATCAGCTTGAGACGCTGGCCCGTGACCTAACAGCACTGCCAGGGATCGATCTGCGCGGCTTGATGACGATGGCCCCCGCAGAGGCATCGCTTGCAGGTGATGCGACTACGCTAAGGCGTGTTTTTTGTGAGCTTCGGGACTTCCGGGAGCGCCTTGAAGGGGAATTGGCGATCAAACTGCCCGAACTCTCGATGGGGATGACGCATGACTTTACTCATGCATTGGAATGTGGTGCTACAATAATCAGGATAGGAAATTATCTTTTCCAAAACGAACGTTTAGCGTTACAATAAGCTTAACCATAACGTGACGTCACAAAGGCATTCCACTAAACAGTCACGGTCGTTAAAATCAAAAACTGAAATACACGAGAGTTGAATCAGGTTTAGCAATCAGGTTTTTCACAGGATTAGGATAGAGACAGGGAGGTTCCTTCGCGGAATGAATAGCGGATTATTGCATCGAATCAAGAATTGGGTGTCCGGCGACCCCTTTGAAGATGAAGTCTATGGAATGGAAGACGATTACGACTTCCGCGCCACACGTCATGAGCCGGAAATGCTGGATGAAGATCAGCCCAAGAAAAACAAGAAGCTGCGGGTCGTTGATCATCCCAACACGCAAAAAGCTCAGGTCGTCGTGATTGAACCTCGTGCGTTTGAAGAAGCGTTGGAGATTATCGAACACCTGCGGACCAAGAAATCCGTGATTCTCAATCTTCATATGCTCGATACCGCGCAATCCCAGCGTGTCGTCGATTTCCTCTCCGGGGCGACGCATGCCATCGACGGCAACCAGCAACGCATTGGCGACGGTGTGTTCATCTTCACGCCCAACAACGTCAACATTCGCTCCGAAGCGGAGAAGACCGTGGCGATTGAAGATGCTTACTGGAAGCAAAGCTACTAGCACTTCCAGAAACCAGAAATCAAAAAAGCTCCGCAAACTGAAAAAGCGGAGCTTTTTTCATGCTTTGAATCTATCATTCGCGCATGTCTTCTCACTCTGGCTCTACCCTGTCATGCCCGCGCAGTCAACTTGCCTTCACCAGAGACTACTTTGTCATTCCCGCGTAGGCGGGAATCCAGGAAAAGCTCTCAAGGCAGCCTGTAAGTCATAACACATTACGAATGCGCCCTTTGCTGGCCTGGATTTCCGCCTACGCGGGAATGACAAGGAGTAGTGACGAAACAACTTTTCACTTCGACGGGAATGACAGATAAAGATTATCCCAACTGCTGCAACAACTGCTTCGCTTGTTGGCTGAGCGATTGTTGCCCAAGGCTGGTTGCCGGAAGGTTCGCGGCGGCAATCGTTTTTAACGAAGCCTGAATGATTGGGGCATACCGCTGCCGTAACAAGGGATCTTGAACAGCCTGCGCCATCAGCGCCAGCGATTGCTTCAGGACATCCTGCGCAAGATGCGACGCGGAATTGGTAAACGGCAGGTTCTCGCGAGCGTTGGCAATCATCGCCTTCAAAAAACCGGGATGTTGGCGCACGAAAAACGTGAGCAGACGAATCGATCTCCAAACAGGATAGCCATCCGGTGCGTTGGCCGACAGCCTGGACGGATTTTTACCCAGAATGCGACGCTGAAAGCTTTTGCTGAGCGCAAGCATCGATTGATACCGCATCGGCTCGTAGCGGTTCATCGGGTTCAGCAACACGCCTTGATGCGTGGGATCAGCCATCAGGAAGCGACCGATTTTTTTGGTGATGGCTTCCGGCTCCTTGATCGTCGCCAGATGTTGCTCAACCTTGCTGGGATGCCGGTTATAAAAATGCTGCATGTAACCCTCCAGCAACCGTTGGCGCCACTCTTCCGACAGCTTGCGCAACCGGGGGAAACGTCGGGAGGGGAGCCGTGCAATGGCCTTTTCAAGCGACTCACCCGTCTCAAAATAGGGCGGCTGAATCGGGAGTTGCAGCTCAACATTAAATGCCAGCCGGGGCGTTTGGTCGTAGCGGTTGGACAGTCGGCTGTGCTTGGGTTCAACGTATGCATCATGCTTATCGAATGCCGAAATCACCGGAATGCCATGCGTGTCCAGCAGATCGACATGCTTTTCAATCTTCTCCATCAGCTTCCGGCCAATACGCATCTCTTCGATACCCGGACTGTTTCGGGTTTTCAGCCACCAGGCCAACTGTACCGCCCAGCGCCCGACCAGGCCGGGGTGACGCTCTTTCAACATGGGGGTTTTTTGCTCAACCCAGTCGGCTGCCTCCAACAGAGGTCGGGCCCACTCCGGCAAATCGTCAATGCCGCCTTTCACCACCGCACTCAGCAACAGCGGCAAACCAATGCTGCGGGCAGGCAACAATACTTTGGGATCGATACCGTCGGGCTTATCTGCAAAGCCTCCTCGCTGGCAGGACAAGAGATAATTGAGCAACGCCACCATCAGCACGGTGCCGCCCTGGCTATAACCAATCGCAGTGACACGAGGCGCAATCGCTTCCATCAGCTTGGCGGCAATAGCTTTTGCACGGACATCACCGAGCGGGTCGTGATTCTGTCTAAACGCCTGTCTGAGAGGGCGCAGCAAGCTCTGTTCCAAACCGAGCAGGGACTCTTCCAAGACCATTGCATCTTTCAAGGTGATTGGACGGATATTGATGGTTCCGGCATCTTTTCGAGGGAGGTGCATATTGAGGTTCGTCTTTTTTCCTGCTGCTTGCGCCTTTGTATAGAGGAAATGCGCGTCGTGAACATCCAGTTCTTTTTCGTCTGGTGTCAGCGGCAGTTTGTTGAGTTCGCGGTGCAACTTGTTCATGCGGCTATCCAACAATTGTCGCAGGGTTGGGGGACGGAACTTCTGCCGCCAGCCGACCGGTAAACGCATCGCGGGCAGCAGGTGCTTGCGAATCACGGGAAGCAACAGCGCACGGTCATCCGCCCGCAGTTTGAAAAAACCGGCAATGGCGTCGTCGGTGGGGTTGCCTCCCAAGGTACGTTGCAATGCCTGCAAGCGGCTATGAACCACCTGGTAGCGAAAGTCGCCAAACCGCCAGATAGGCGGGCAACGTGTTGGCATTCAGGCTTTGTTCGATACCCGTGGCATTTTTCACTTCGGGCAAATAGCCAACATAAGTGGGATGCTTGGTCGCCAGCTTGTTACGAAAGTAGTCGATAGTAGGCTGTAGGCGCTCGCCGGTGCTGCTGGTGCCATGCAGAAAAAACAGGGGTGTTCCAGCAGGAAGCAGGATATGCCGGTTTTTATTTGAGACATACATATCTTTCGCAGCAAAAAGCAACCTGGGGACAGCATCAGGCAAGGCTGTCGCCTGTGCAGGCCGAATGGCCGCCACGTCAACCGGGCTTGGATGAAACACACGTTGTGTCTGCACGTTTATCATTCGGCCTGTGAAATTTATTTCAAATCTGAAGCTAACCTGAAAGCCCCCTGCGTCTCCGGTGCAACAGGGCGTAAAGCAATTGCGAAATGACCCCTCAATTTCGACTAGAATATTATAGAGAGGATACTCATTGCAGACAAGCCTCCCATACAGGATCATGTTTTTCCGAAAGCAAACCCCCTATCTGTATCTCATCCTGCCCACCGTCTTCATGATTGGTTTTTTCTTCCTGCCGTTGCTGATGGCGTTTCGCATCAGCCTGCTGGATTACTCGCATGATCTCTACACACCGGCCTTTGTCGGGCTGCAAAACTATCAAACCCTGCTCCACTCGGCCCCGTTTTGGCATGCGCTGCAGAATACGTTTGTCTTTTTGTTTGGGGTAGTGCCCGCGATGGTGACGCTCCCCATTGTGTTGGCGCTGCTGGTGAACGGCAAACTCAAAGGCATCACGATTTTCCGCAGCCTCATTTATATTCCGGTAATTATCTCGATGGTGGTGGTGGGCATTGCATGGCGCTGGCTGTATGCCGATGATGGTCTTATCAACTGGCTGCTGTCGCTGTTCAATCTGCCCAGGGTGGGTTGGCTGGTAAGCCCGGATATCGCCCTGTACGCGGTGATGATTGTGGTGGTATGGAAGGGCGTGGCCTACTACATGATGATGTATCTGGCGCACCTGCAAAGCCTCTCGCAGGATTTGTACGAAGCGGCGGACATTGATGGCGCGAACGCCCTGCAAAAGCACTGGCACGTGACGTTACCCCACTTACGCCCAACCATGATGATGGTGGCGATCATCAGCACAATCGGATCGCTGAAAATTTTCACCGAGATTTATGTGATGACCCGCGGAGGCCCCGTGGGTTCCACCAAGACGCTGGTGTATTACATTTATGAGCGCGCCTTTGAAAACCTGGACTTGGGCATTGCCAGCGCGGCAGGGATTATCTTGATGCTGATTTTGCTGGCGTTCAGCATGTTGGAAATGAAGCTTTCGCCGAAAGAAGATGGCCCAACGAAACCCGTGGAAAAAATCAAGAAAGCCGAAACCCCGTTGCTGCCGAATCAAACGGGAGCAGCATGACATTTCTATGAAAAAATTTCTGCATTATAGTTTATTGGTTCTACTGGCGGCATCCGCCCTGGCGCCGTTTTTGTGGTTGTTTTCCACCGCCTTGAAAGGCGTGGAGGAAAATATTTTTGCCTACCCACCGCAGTTTATTCCGCAGCAACCCACGCTGCAAAACTTTGCCAACGCATGGACCAAAGTGCCGATGCCGTGGTTTTTCTTGAATAGCTTGGCCGTCACATTTTTGACGATTGCGTTTAACATCTCCCTCAGCGTGCTGGCAGCCTATCCCTTGGCGCGGATGAAATTCAAGGGGCAGGGGTTCATCTTTTTCACGATTCTCGCAACCATGATGATCCCGTTCCAGGTATTGATGATTCCGCTGTACTTGATTGTGCTGCAAATTAACCTGACAGACAGCGCCGGTTGGATGAATGGCCTGTTTGGCCTGGTGCTGCCGTTTGCGGTCAGCGGGTTTGGCATCTTTTTTGTGCGGCAGGCATTGGTGACGCTACCAAAAGAACTCGAAGAATCCGCTGTGCTGGATGGTTGCAACAGCGTTCAGATTTTATGGCATGTGCTGCTGCCGCTCATTCGTCCGACGTTGGCGACGCTGGCGGTGTTTGCGTTTATGGCGGCCTGGGGCGAGTTTTTATGGCCGAGCATTATCTTATCGGAGCCGCAGCATTTTACCCTGCCCGTGGGACTAGTTCAGTTGCAAAGCGCCTTTAGTTCGGACTGGCGGTTGATTGCGGCGGGCACGCTGCTGGCCATGGCGCCGATGCTGATTTTCTTTTTCGCACTCCAGCGCTATTTCATCTCCGGCACGCTCTCCGGTTCGGTGAAGGGGTAGATATTTTTCGAAAAATACCCCCTCTGTCATTCCCGCGAAAGCAGGAATCCATTCAGCGGAGAAGCAAGTTTATACACGTTCTCAAATTCAACTGTTATGTTTACTCTTGACAATGGATTCCCGCTTTCGCGGGAATGACAGAGACTCTATACTACCCCTGACTAAAGCCGACTAGTCGGTCTTGTTGGCCTAAAACCCAACAAGTGTGCTGACGGGATCGTAATAAACGTCTTCTTCGCTATCGCTGAAGACGGCGGCGTTCATCTCGCTCATCGGATCGGGAGAAGCCGACGCAATCTGCAACGAATCAATATCCGGCTGCCGCGCATAACCGTTGTCCGACTGAGAATTCCGTCCTCCGCCACCATAGGCCAGCGATTGACCAGCAGACCCATGATGCGAACCTTGGTTTGCATAGTGCGGATGATTCGGATTGACAGCGCCATGCACATTTGGCAACTCGTGCGGCTGACCGTTCATCGCCATTTGTCCGTTGTGAGCCTCCGCCGGTTCAGGATGATGCATCATCGGCGTGCCATCCGGCCCCAGCATGCGATCCGATGGAAGCGGATTGGCCTGATAGGCAAGCTGGTTGGATTGCGGTTGCAACTGATTCATCACCAGCGGCACAGCCAACGCGATGAATAACACAGCGGCGGCAATCGGCGCGGCTTTTTTCCAGCCGAAACGCCCGGGCATCACCTGAGCGCTACTGGCGCTCGCATCGGCTTCAGCCGCCACACGCGCCATGATTTTATCCGTCAAGCCGGTGGGTAATGGCACCTGATCCAAATCCTGAACAGAGCGGATCAGGTTCACCATCGTGCGCTGATACGCGCGACAAGACGCGCACTCCAGCAAGTGCCGATTCAAGAACAACTGGTCCGTTTCCAGGATTTCTTCGTGCTCCAGCGTCATCAACGCCAGTTCTTGCGCCTGATGGCAAAGGGGTTGTGTCGATTCGGACGTGCTCATAAGGTCACCTCCTTGAGTTCTTTCTGTAATTTTTCCAAGCCACGTTTGAGCCAGGTCCGCACGGTGTTGAGCGGAATTTTCATGCTCTCGGCAATCTCTTCGTAGCTGAGTTCTTGTTGATAGCGCAGCAAAAGCACGTGGCGATATTTTTCATCCAGTTGCGCCATCGCCTTCATGGCTTCTTCGCTGGAAAGCTTGCGTTCCAGACGCACCACCACATCCTCGGTGGCACTGTGATCCGCTTCGCCCCAGTAGCCTTCTTCTTCCAGCGCGTTCAGCGAAACCACTTTGGACTGCTTGCGCAATTCGGTAATGGCCGCGTTAGAGGCAATGCGCAAAATCCACGGCTTAAAGGGCCGATTGCGATCAAAGCTTTTGATATTCTTGTAGGCTTTGACGAATGCTTCCTGTGCCATTTCTTCACTGACCTCATGGTTCTGCGTCATTCTGTACAAGTAGTTGTAAACCAGTGGAAGGTACCGGGTCACCAAGTGTCCAAATGCTTTCTGATCACCCCGCAACGATCGTTCGATCAGTTCCGGGTCGGTTTGCGCCTGGTTGATGGTGGGACTTGCGAAGGTCATGAATCCTCACTAGACCGCTGACAAGATGTGAGAAAGGGTTAATTAAAACCAGTTAAAAACCGGGGTCCTGTCCGTCGTAAGCGTTTTGCTGCATGCGTTGCGGACCACCGAAGCCACCGCCCATCATGCCGCCGGACCGTGGGCCGCCCTGGCCCATTTGACCTTGTTGCTGACGGGGACCGAAGTTACCGTCTCGCTGCATAGCGGAGTGATCGCCCCGATGCTGTTTCATCTGCTGCATCTTCTGCATTTGCTCGGGCGTCATCATCGCGCGCATCTGAAAAAACGTTTTCAGCCGCAGTGCGCTCATTTCTCCCTGAAGACGGTTCAACTCGGTCTGCATCGCCATCGCTTTGCTTTCGTTGGCATTGGACGATTGAATGTATTGCATCAGCGCCTGGCGCTTGCTGCGCAACTGTTGGTGCAGCGCTTTGCTTTGAGCCCGACCCTGTTCTTTAATCGCGCGCAGTTTTTCGGCCTGCTCCTGCGTCAGACCCAATTGCTGCATCATGCCGTTGTCGTTCTGATTTCCCTGGCCCTGACCTTGCCGAAATCCGTCACGCAAGTTGCCGTTGCCCTGCCTATTGTCCGGGCGTCTATCCGACTGCATGCCGCCTCCCCAGCCAGAATTGGCCTGGGCAATTTGAGGCTGCCCTGTCATAAAGTCGGCGGGGTCTCCGGCAAACCACTCGGCCGCTCCGGCCAGAGGGCTCAGCAGCACAACCAGTGAACTCGCAAGGGAGATCGCAAGAAAAGCGCCTGCTTTTAGTGGATTTCGGTTCATAGTGCCTGTCTCCTTGACTGAAAGTGTCTTGTTATTGTTCTGATAACTCCAATACGCAGCCGAGCTGTAAAAAGTTTCAGAGAACATTTTCCCGTTTCGGAATATCGCATAAACCACGCAGTAAACTGCCTCTGCCGCCCAAACCTGATTTTTGAATCTGAGCCGATGTCTGCAATTAGACAGTGCAGTTGCTGATGTACTGGTCCACGGCCTTTGACATCATATGACGAAAGATTTGTTTGCGAAACCAGGCCTGGTGATAGCCCGAGTTTTCCCCGAACAGGACCTTGGCGGCGTCCGCCTTGAACATGGCGTCCACCGTCAGCGAATGGCAAAAGGCGTTCATGCTTTTGATTGAGGCAAACAACGAGCGCAGCAGTAGCTCGGCTCCTCCCGGCTCATAATCGGAAACCGATTTGCGGGCGTAGACCCGCACATTTTCGGCGTATTCCTGGCGGATATCCTCGATCCGGTCTTCCGTCAGATCGCTCCGATACAACGACCGCGTGGCATCCAGCAGCCAGGTAGCCAGATGATCAATCAAAATCAGTTCGTTCCGGGTAAAACGGTCCGATTCGTGCGAAAACCGCCCGGCTCCGGCCAGACGAATGCTGCGGGCATCCAGGTAGGTTTTGCGGAAGAGCAGGACATTGCGCTCCATATGCACTTCAAACTCTTCATCCAGGATATCCAGCAAGGCCTGATCCGAGAAGCCAAAAAGGACAACGCCCCGATCCGACTCGCTCAGGCATTGCCTGAAGCGACTTAAGGCCTCGTGTGGCGGCAGATCAAGGTAAGCCGACGAATCAGGCTTTGCCGCACCGGTAATTCTCGCCGTCAGCACGGCAAACTTGACAGGAAAATTCCTCACTGGCCACCTATAGTCACTATCCACACACTCCTTTGTTTATTATAGTTTAAGAATATTAAGCTCGTCAAATGGTTGTGCTACTGCACCCATGATACCCGCTCTGCTGTGGATAGGAAGAAAAAAGTTATCCCTGGACTTTGTGTGACCGGTGTTTCGGAACCCCTGTCTCTCAACAGGTGGGTGTCCTCCGTGGCAATCTAGGTTTCCAACTGACAAACTTGCGCTTGGTTGGTATACGGCGACGCCAACGCGTGTTCAGGACTCCCATTTATGGCTTGTAGAGTCGAAACATCTGCGGCCACATCCAGGGACGGCTTTATTATCCCAAATCATGCCGTGCTGCGGCAAGCGGCTTTTACCAAAATAACCCAGGCAGGCTATTTTTATCGTTTCCCCTTGACAGG